>DATFDO010000066.1:0-4216 GCA_035252045.1 Pseudonocardiaceae bacterium | reverse complement strand
CGTTCGGGCAGTTCGCCTACTGCGGAGCCCCGGAGTTCTTCCGGGCCGCCAATGCCGCGATCAAGGCGGGCAAGTTGAAAGTGCCACCGGTCGGCCTGGCCCGCGACGGCCAGCCCTGCCCGACCACACGCGACTTCGCGGTCGTCGACCAGGACCAGAGTGACAACCTCACCACCCGGTACCTGGCGCTGCGCAACGGGCGCACCGCACAGGACACTCCGACGAACGTCGCCACGCTGCCGGTCCGCACGGTGTTGAAGAATGCCAGCGACAACGGACTACTCACCGGCTTCATCAATCCCGCGCTGGGCTGTACCGCTTTCACCGCGCCCGACATCACCGCAGGTGGCACGCCGGCACCATCGTTGGCGTTGAACGAACTGCAGGCCGCGGCGACGAAGACCACGCCGATGGCACTCATCCCGCCCAATGATCCGATGGCACAGGTCAATGGCAGGCCGAGCGTGGCCAAGGTCAATCTGTACCGGGCCGGGGTGAACCAGCCACCGCTGGATCCCGCCGTGACCACTGCCCGGAACTACTGCAATGACCTGGCCACTGTCGCCCCGGCCCGGCTGCGGCTCGACCGGGTGCTCACCATCGGTGCGCCGTCCCCGGATCCAGCCGCGGCGAAGAACCTGTTCGCGTTCCTGGCGCAGCGGCTCAAGGCCTCGTTCACCGACCTGGCGTGCAATAACGGCCGTAACCGAAAGCGCTGACAATTGCAACACGCCGAGGGCATACGTGAGCACCCTGAGCTCACCAAGCATGACCTCGTTGATCGACTTCTCGCCGCGCGGCCCGTCCCGGCTCGACTACTCTGGTCACAGCAGATCGTGTCCTGCTCGGGTTTGGCCGCGACTTCATCATCGATGCACCGCAGTAGCCGCGACTGCTGCGGCAGATGAGGCTGGTGCGGCCAGTAGCATGTCGGCCGGCCATCCCGTATCGGCATCATCCGATCGGGACCTCAACGGCCCAAGAGGTGGACGGATGCAGAGCAGTGTCCGGTGCGGCTCGAGCCGCCGCGAAGGCCGGGGACGAGGCGGCCGCTGGCCAGCGCTGCTGCTGGCAGGCTGGCTACTCGGGATCGGCTTGACTGCGGCGATGGGACTGATCCACCTGCGCCTGTGGCTGGACGGTTACCGATACATCCCGGTGATCGGTGTGCTGTTCATTTCCAACACGGTCTGCTCCGGTTTGCTAGCCGCAACATTGCTGATGGCGCCCGTTCGCCAGCGTCGCCTCGTGGCCGGTATCACCTCTTTGTTCACCGCGGGAACTCTCGTGGCGCTGGTTCTCAGCCTGACCGTCGGGTTGTTCGGCATGCACGAGGTCGTTGCAGCCCCGCTCGTGCCTACCGCGCTGATCGTGGAGTCAGCCGGCGTGCTGGTGCTGCTCGCCTCAGCGCTACGCGGCCGCGGCCGGGGAGATCAGTGATGGTGGTAGTAGGTATTCCAATTGCTGGGAACGAGGTCCTTGATCCCGCCCCACAATCCGGCGAGCATGTCCCGGGTGTTCTGCGCAGCGCTGGGCAGCGCGCTTGAGATCGGCGGCCCCAACAGGTTCAGAAGAATCAGGATCAAGATCACGACCACGAAGAAGTTCACGACTCTGATGACCGAATGGCCGATGTTCGGTGCCGCCATCACATTCCCTTTCCATGCGAGTGGTGCGATCGGACAGTGCGCAGTTCTCCGAGGTCGTCCCCGGCACGCCCGCCCCGCGAAGCCAGGACGAGGCCGTTCGCACCTGCACACAAAGTCATCGCCACAGCATATCCATCAGGTTCGCACACGACCCCACACGTGGCGAGGCTGCGCACCGGATCGCTGTGAGTGATCATAGCGCATAGCCTACGGCCTGCATCCGGATCCTCACATACTGCAACCGAGTCCATCCCCCGGATGGATCACGTGTCGCCCCGTGCGGTGCGCCGTGGCTGGCGCGGTCACGGGTCTGCGACCGGCTACAACGGGCTGGTCGCGCCGGAAGCCTCCACCTCCGACGGCGCGTACAGGTGGGTGTGGATCAGTCTCAACAGCAGGTCGGTGTCCACGGGCTTGGTGACGTAGTCGTTGGCACCCGAGGCCAGGCTCTTGGCCCGGTCTTCCTTCATCGCCTTGGCGGTCACCGCAATGATGGGCAGATCCGCGTAGCGGTTGAGGTTGCGGATCGCGGCCATCGTGGCGTTCCCGTCCAGTTCGGGCATCATCACATCCATCAGCACCAGCGCGATGTCGTCATTGCGCTCCAACGCGCGGACCCCTGCCACTCCGTTGTCGGCGAAGACGACTTGCAGACCGTGCGCCTCGAGCATGCTGCTCAGCGCGAAGACGTTGCGCAGGTCGTCGTCCACGATCAGGACCTTCTCCCCGTGGAAGCGCGGCGTCGCGTCGGGTGCCGAGGGTAACTGCGGCAGCGAGCGGGCCGCAGGAACCAGTTCCGGCGCGGCGCCGGCCGGGTCGACGGCTGTGGTGTCCGGTGCCGTGGTCTCCAGAGCCGCTGGTACCGACGGCTGCGCCACTTCGGGCAGGTAGAGAGTGAACACGCTACCCACCCCGGGTTCGCTGCGGACGGTCAGTTCACCGCCGAGCAGTTGGGTGAGCTGGCGGCTGATCGA
The DNA here is from genome assembly GCA_035252045.1 of Pseudonocardiaceae bacterium. Lineage (GTDB taxonomy): Bacteria > Actinomycetota > Actinomycetes > Mycobacteriales > Pseudonocardiaceae. The sequence continues at coordinate 1,593 of DATFDO010000066.1, read as the reverse complement.
CAGCCCGAGCCCGGTGCCGCCATAACGGCGGCTGGTGGTGCCGTCGGCCTGCTGGAACGCTTCGAAGATCACCGACAGCTTGTCGGCCGGGATCCCGATGCCGGTGTCCTCCACCTCGAACGCCACTCGGGCCGGCGCAGCGCGCAGCGCCTCGCTGTCCACCTCGTCGGCGCCAGCCGGCCGGATCCGCAACGTCACCCCACCGTCGTCGGTGAACTTCACCGCGTTGGAGGTCAGGTTGCGCAGTACCTGCTGCAAGCGCTGCTCGTCGGTGCGCAGCATGGTCGGCAGCATCGGATCGAGCTCTACGGAGAAGTGCAGCGCCTTTTCGGCAGCCAATGGCTCGCAGAGGTTGCGGACGTATTTCACCACCGCACTCATCGCGACGTCCGACAGCGACGGTTCCATCCGCCCCGCCTCGACCTTGGCCAGGTCGAGGATGTCGTTGATCAGCTGCAGCAGGTCACTGCCGGCGGAGTGGATGGTCCTGGCGAATTCCACCTGCTTGTCCATCAGGTTGCCGTCGAGGTTGTCGGCCAGCAGCTTGGCCAGTACCAGCGCACTGTTGAGCGGGGTGCGCAGCTCGTGAGACATGTTGGCCATGAAGTCCGACTTGTAGCGGGACGCGGCAGCCAGCTGCGCAGCGCGCTCCTCGATCTCCTGGCGGGCCAGCTCGATCTCGGCGTTCTTGATTTCGATGGCGCGGTTCTGGGTCGCCAGTAGCGCGGCCTTCTCGGCCAGCTCGGTGTTGGACTTCTGCAGTTCATGCTGCTGGGCCTGGAGCCGCTGCGAACCGGCAGTCAGCTCCTGGGCCAGCCGCTGCGACTCGGCCAGCAGTGCCTCCGTGCGGGAGTTGGCCAGGATGGTGTTGACGTTCAGGCCGATCGACTCGCGTAACCGCTCAAGCAGGTCTCGGTGCACCGTGGTGAACTCGTTGACCGAGGCAAGCTCGATCACGCCTAGCGCCTGGTCCTCGAACAGCAGTGGCAGCACGAGCACGTTGACCGGGTCGGCCTGGCCGAGGCCGGAGCTGATCGTGGCGTAGTCCGGCGGCGCCTCGGTGACCAGGATGGTCCGCTTGTCCAAAGCCGCCTGCCCGACCAGCGACTCGCCGAGGGCGAAGCGACGCACGGTATCGGGGTTACCGACGCCGTATCCGGCCGTGAACTCCACGACCGGTGGGCCGTCCCCGTCCTCATGGACCAGGAAGAAGGCTGCTTGCTGGGCCGAAACCAACGGGGCGAGCTCGCTGAGCACCAGGGAGGCGACGGTTGCCAAGTCGCGGTGGCCCTGCATAAGGCTGGACAGCCGGGCGAGGTTGGTCTTGAGCCAGTCCTGTTCCTGGTTGGTCCGGGTGGCCTCCTTGAGGTTGGCGACCATCTGGTTGATGTTGTCCTTGAGCTCGGCGACCTCGCCGGACGCGTCGACCGTGATCTGGCGGGTTAGATCACCCGCAGTCACCGCGGTGGCCAACGGCGACCTGACGAGGCAGATCACCGTCGACGCGCAGGGCGAGATCCTCGAGCTCAAGCGGACGATCAACACGATGGTCGACCAGCTCTCCTCCTTCGCCGACGAGGTCACCCGCGTCGC
>DATFDO010000065.1:0-2739 GCA_035252045.1 Pseudonocardiaceae bacterium | reverse complement strand
GGGTGGGCCGAACCTCGCCGCCGGGTGACGTGTTCGGGCGATGTGGGGCGGGTTGCCGGTAACTGGCGGCAGGGGCGGGGAGCAAGCGTGCTTCGCGCAGCGGCGGCGGTTAATCGGTGATGTCTCGTGGGTGCTGGGTGCGCCCTGTTGGCGTTGGCTGGCATGGTCAGTCGTGGTCGGGGTAGACGAACCGGCGGTGGACGAGGTGGGTGCTGTCGGTGAGGGTTTCTTCGGTGATTTTTCCCTGTTCATCGAGGGTGAGCGCGACGTTGATTGACGCGGCGGGATATCCCAGCGCCAGGCGGATCGGCTGGTCGTTGCGGGAGATCCGCACCGCGATCGGGGCGGTGCCTGAGGCATAGGGTTCTTGGGAGACGAACCATGCCCCGTTCACGTCGAGCTGTTCGGGGGTGGGCGCTGCGGTGGTGGTGTCGCTGGTGACGGTTTCGTAGACGGTGACACGGTCGCTGCTGCGCAACGCTTGGACAGTGCGCGTGAGGTCGTCGGCGCCGGGTTGGGTGGGCCAGGGGATGAGCAGGCTGACGGTGCCGCCGCGCCAGCTGGGTGCTTGCACGCGCAGGGTCAGCACGTTGTCGCCGTCGCGCCAGTCCGCGGTGGAGGCGAAGCAGCCTTGGCCGCATCCGCGGAAGTCCACTGCGGTGGCGCCGGAGCGGTTGTTGATCTGTCCAGATAGGGTGTAGTCCTGCGGGGGCTGGGGTGCGTAGTAGTCGCCGCGGCGGGGAGTGGACAGGCGCACTAGCAGCTGGTCCTGGCTGACTGCGGCGTTGATGCCGATCTGTCCGGCTAGCGCACCGAGGGGTAGCACCGGACCGCGGGGTGGCGGCGGGCTGGGTTGTTGGCCGCTGGCCGGTGGGGTGGACACCAGCACCGCGCTAGCGGCGAGCACGGCGATCAGCATGCTGGTTTCCAGCCGGGTCAGGGTACGGATGCGGTCGAGCCGATCCTGGTGGCCCAGTGAGTGACACAGGGTGCGGCGGGCGGTCAGCGCCAGAGCTGCGGCGAGCGCGACGAGCGCGAGTTTGATCAGCAGGATTTGGCCGTAGGTGGTGGTCAGCACTGCGGAGATGGGCACCAGCAGCAGTGCGGTGATCGTGCCGGTGCCGATCACGATGACGAAGACCCACGCGGCGAGGCGCACATAGCCCGCCAGCACCCAGCGCACCGCGGCGCCTTCGCGGCGCCAGTCCAGTGCGGCGCGCACGACGTGCAGTAAGGCGCCCACCCAGATCGCCACGGCAGCCAGGTGTACGCCGGTCAGCAGCGCTCCCCATCCCGGTGCGGTCACGTTGGCGTGCGAGCGCAGTCCCTCGGCGGCGGTGACCGCCGCCAACGCCGGCACCGCCCACACCCGAGCGCGGTCGCCGCGCAGGGCCGCGAGTGCCAGGGCGATGGCCAGGCCGAACGCTTCAACGAGCAGTAGCTGGCCGACCCGCTGCTGCCATAGGGTGGCTACGGCGTCGGTGTTGAGGACCAGCACCGTGGCCAGTCCCGCGACACCGGCCAGCCCGAGCATCGCCCCGGGCAGCACCCAGGACCGCACCGGCGCTAAGTCGGGTTTCTCGGTATGCGCCGAGGTGGTGAACCGCTGGCCGATCAGTCCGCCTAGCGCCACCGCCAGGCCGGCGAACAGCAGCCAGCGCAGTGCCGCCTCAGCCCAGGAGATCACCTGGGCGCCGCTGGTGGTGCCGGCACCGGAGATGGCGGTGCCCACGGCGAAGCGGAACTCGTTGTCGACCAGGTCGCCGTCGGTGCCGGTGACTTGCCAGCGCACCAGGTAGGTGCCCGGGGGCAGCGCCGCGGTCGGGCGTGCCGTGACGACCGTCCCGTCGCGGGCGGTGCTCGCCGGACCCAGAGGCATCGCTCGACCGTCGCTATCCAGCACCGTCAGTGCACGAGGCCCGATGGTGACGGCTTCGCCGAACACCAAGGAAATGATCGATGGGGAGGTGGGGACCGCGGTGTCGGCGGGTGGGTCGGTGTACAGCAGCGTCGGGTGAGCGCCGGCCGGTCCCGCGCCGCCCAGCACCACGACCATCAGCACGGTTAGGATCACGCTGACCCGGCCCAGCACCCTCCAGTGACACACGGCGACAGCGATCACGCGTGCTGGTGATGGTCCTGACGGCGCTGATCCAGGGCGCGGCGCAGCTTGCGCTCGGACAACCGCCCGTAGGAAAAGGGCTGATCCGCCAGCAGCACACCCGGGGCGAACAGCACCCCCGCCTCAGCGGCCAGGCGCTGCCCGTCCAGGCTGGTCAGGTCGATCTCGGTGATCTGCAGCGGATAGTCGCGCCCGACCCGGTCTATGACGTCCTTAGCCTGATCGCACAAACCGCAGCGGGATTGGGTGAGCAGGATGATCTGCACCGGCTGGGTCACGGGGTCCGTTCCCGGGTCAGGTCGGTGAGCATCTTGTCGGTGGGTAGGAACATGGTGTAGTCGGGTGCGCCGCCGTAGTCGGCCCGCCATGTGATGATCCCGTCGGGGCCGACCAGCACGAAGCTGTGGCCATCGCGCATGTCGCCCATCATCCCGTACTGATTGGCCTGATAGGCGCGGGAAACCCGCACGGTCGGGTCGGACAGCACCGGGGTGGACAGCTTTTCATCTCTGACTTTCTGCCCGATCAGATTGGCCGGATCGGTGGTGATCGACACCACCGCGTCCACCCCCGCCGTGGTCAGATCGGCCTGATGCTTCTCCAGATCCTGGATCTGA
>DATFDO010000064.1:0-8410 GCA_035252045.1 Pseudonocardiaceae bacterium | reverse complement strand
GGACCGCCGTCCGCCGAGCTAGCGGACAATGCCGATCCAGCCGCTCCGGTGGTTCGGGGAACCGCACGCGAAGTGAGCACCCCGGTTTGACCCAGCCGGACGGCGGGTCGTACCCTCATCGGTGCGGCCCGCCAGTTCGGCGGGCCTAGGTTTGTGAACCCGGCCCGTGAGCGCAACGACATAGGTGTCGTTGCGGGCCGCCGGCCTCAGCCTTGATCAGTCCATGCCAGTCGAACAGCCAGGAGTACCACCCGATGTACGCGATCGTGAAGACCGGCGGCAAGCAGTACAAGGTGGCCGTGGGGGACGTCGTCGAGGTGGAGAGACTTCCCGGGGAGCCCGGGGCCGAGGTCAGCCTGCCTGCGGTGCTGCTCGTTGACGGCCCCGCGGTGACCGCGGATACGGCCGCCCTCGCCGCAACATCGGTTCGGGGACGGGTGGTCGCGCAGCTCAAGGGCCCCAAGATCCGGATTCACAAATTCAAGAACAAGACCGGGTACCATAAGCGCCAGGGTCACCGCCAGCAGCTGACCCGCGTCGAGGTCATTGGGATCAATCGCTGACCGGGTAGCCGTGGAAAGCCTTGTAACAAGATACTGACGAGGGTGTGAGCACCGATGGCACACAAAAAGGGTGCGTCCAGCTCCCGGAATGGCCGCGACTCCAATGCGCAGCGGCTCGGGGTGAAGCGCTTCGGCGGGCAGATGGTCAACGCGGGCGAGATCCTCATCCGGCAACGCGGCACCAAGTTCCATCCGGGCGTGCACGTCGGCCGTGGTGGCGATGACACGTTGTTCGCCCTGGAGTCGGGTTCGGTGCAGTTCGGCACCAAACGTGGACGCAAGACCGTCAACATCGTTCCGGCCGAGGCCTGATCCCGGCCACACGACACACCCGACGAGGGGCGGGACCGGCGATGACCGGCCCGCCCCTCGTCGGCGTTGCGGCTGGCGATCAACAGCGAATTGAAGGTATTCAAGCGTGTCCCGCTTCGTGGATCGGGTGCTGATTTCCGTCGCCGCCGGCGACGGCGGTCACGGCTGCACGTCGGTGCACCGGGAGAAGTTCATGCCGCTGGGCGGCCCCGACGGTGGCAACGGCGGCCGCGGCGGTGACGTGGTGCTCGTGGTGGATCCCGGCGTGCACACGCTGCTCGATTTCCACTATCGCTCGGTAGCCAGGGCCTCCAGCGGTAAGCCCGGACAAGGCGGTAATCGCAATGGCGCCGAGGGCCAGCACTATCAACTGCGGGTACCGGATGGCACCGTGGTACTCACACCTGACGGGGAGGTCCTGGCTGACCTGGTGGGGGAGGGCACTCGTTTCGTCGCTGCGGCGGGCGGCAGGGGAGGGCTGGGCAACGCGGCGCTGGCCTCCAAAACCCGCAAGGCGCCGGGCTTCGCGCTACTCGGTGAGCCGGGCGAGAGCCGTGAGCTGGTGCTGGAGCTGAAGTCGGTGGCCGATGTCGGGCTCATCGGTTTTCCCTCGGCCGGCAAGTCGTCGCTGGTGTCCGTGCTCTCCGCGGCCCGGCCGAAAATCGCCGACTACCCGTTCACCACATTGGTGCCCAACCTTGGTGTCGTAACTGCGGGGGACACGGTGTTCACCATCGCCGACGTCCCCGGCCTGATCCCGGGCGCCAGTCAGGGTAAGGGCCTCGGGCTGGAGTTCCTGCGGCACATCGAGCGCTGCGCAGTGCTGGTGCACGTGGTGGACTGCGCGACGGTTGCGCCCGGCCGTGACCCACTGTCCGATGTAGACGCTTTGGAGCGCGAACTCGCCGCCTACACTCCGACGCTGGGTGGCGAACTGGCGTTGCGCCCGCGGATGGTGGTACTCAACAAGATCGACGTGCCGGATGCCCGGGAACTGGCTGAGCTGGTGCGGCCGGAATTTGCCGCCCGGGGGCTGGCGGTGCACTGCGTGTCCACGGTCACCACTGAGGGGCTGCGGGAACTGCGTTTCGCGCTCGGCGCGGCCGTCCGGCGCCACCGGGAGTCGCTGCCTCCACCCGAGCCGACCCGCGTGGTGGTGCGCCCGCCAGCAGTCGACGAGTCGGGCTTCGACATCATCTCTGATCCCGATCGGCCCGGCGGGTTCATCGTCCGTGGTGCCCGTCCGCAGCGGTGGGTGCGGCAGACCAACTTCGACAACGCCGAGGCCGTCGGCTACCTGGCCGACCGGCTGGCCCGGCTCGGCGTGGAGGATGCCCTGGCTGGAGCCGGAGCGTTGCCCGGATGCCCAGTGACCATCGGCGAGGTCACCTTCGACTGGGAACCTGCCACGCCGGCCGGAGCAGTCCCCGTCCGATTGGGCGACAGAGGCACCGACTGGCGGTTGGATCGCGATGAGCGCACCAGCGCCGCGCAGCGCAAGGCCGCCCGGCGCGCTCGGCGGGAAGCCAGTGGCGATGATGAGGGCGAGCGGATGTGAGCCCCACCCGGCAGGCCGTGGCGCAAGCCCGGTACCTGGTGGTCAAGGTCGGCTCGTCGTCGCTCACCGCTGCGGCCGGCGGCCTGGATCGGTCCAGACTGGACACCTTGGTGGACGCGTTCGCCGGCCGCGTCGGGACCCGAACTCAGCTGATCCTGGTGTCCTCGGGAGCCATCGCTGCCGGGCTGGCACCGTTGGGTCTGCGTAGCCGGCCGCGGGACCTGGCCACCCAGCAGGCCGCTGCCAGCGTCGGGCAGCTGGCGCTGGGGCACGCCTATACCGAATCCTGGGCCCGGTACGGCCGCACCGTCGGGCAAGTGCTGCTGACATCTGACGACATGGTCCGCCGCGCGCACTATCGCAACGCGCAGCGCACCTTCGCCCGGTTACGCGGCCTTGGCGTGGTACCAGTGGTGAACGAGAACGACACCGTGGTGACCGACGAGATCCGGTTCGGTGACAACGACCGGCTGGCTGCCTTGGTGGCACACCTGGTGGGAGCCGACGCGCTGGTGTTGCTCTCCGACGTCGACGGGCTGTACGACAGTGATCCACGGCTGGGTGAGGCCCGCCTGGTCGCGGAGGTGCGGGGACCGGCTGATCTGCGCGGCGTACGAGTCGGCACCGGAGGCACGCTGGGTACCGGTGGGATGGTCTCCAAGCTCGACGCCGCGACGTTGGCCTCCCGAGCGGGCGTACCGGTGCTGCTGGCTGCTTCGACGCAGGTTGGACGCGCCTTGGGCAAGGCCGATGTCGGTACCGCGTTCGCGGCGACCGGGACGCGGCTGTCAGCTCGCCGGTTCTGGCTGCGCCATGCCGCCGGTGCGGCCGGCCGGCTCCGGCTCGACGACGGGGCGGTGAGCGCGGTGGTGCACCGCCGGCGTTCGCTGCTCGCCGCCGGTATCACCGGCGTCGAGGGTGACTTCGAGGCCGGCGACGTGGTGGAGCTGATCGATCGGCGAGGTGTAGTGGTCGCCCGCGGCATGGTCGGCTTCGATGCCGCGGAGTTGCCGGAGTTGATCGGCCGTTCTAGCCGTGACTTGCCCCCCGAGCTGCGCCGCGAGGTCGTGCACGCCGACGACCTCGTCCCCCTCTAGCGCGTTCCCCGCTCGGTGTGTCGCCTTTCCCCGCTCGGTGTGTCGGGCTCTCGTGCCCGGTGTGTCGTATTCCCGTGCTCGTGGTACCGGCAAGAACATCGTGCAGAGGAGCTCCCAGCGGATGGCGCCGGACCGATGGAAGATCTCAGCCACCAGTTTCATCCAGATCCGCATCTGGGCCGAGACGTCGGCCACATGACGCTGCGCACCAGGACGCGACACATCGAGCACCAGGACGCGACACGCGGGCGGTAGGGTGGGGCATCGTGCAGCTGCGAGTGGATTCCGACACCCGAGCGTCCGATACCGGGGCCGATGTCGTCGCTGCGTGCGCGCGCCGCGCGCAGCGCGCCGCACCTGCCTTGGCCACCGCGTCCGACGAGACGATCAATGCTGCGCTCGACGCCATGGCCCGGCGGCTGACCGCCTCTGCCACGGAGGTGCTTGCCGCCAATGCCGCCGATCTCGCGGCCGCCGAGCAGTCCGGGATGACCCAGGCGCTGATCGACCGGCTGCGGCTGGGCCAACCACGGTTGATGGACATGGCCGACCAGCTCACCCTGCTCGCGCAGGTGCCCTTCCCGCCCCGAGACCGGGTACTGGAAGACCGGCCAGACGGGTTGCGGCTCCTCGAGCGCCGTCGCCCGGTCGGCGTGGTGGGTGCCACCTTCGAGGCGCGCCCGAATGTCACCGTCGACGTCGCTTCACAACTGGTGAAATCCCGCAACGCCGGGGTGCTCCGGACCGGATCGGCGGCACTGCGATCTGCGCTGGCGCTCACCGAGCACGTGATCGCGCCGGCGCTGGTCGGCGCCGGGCTGGACCCCGACGCCGTCCAACTGATTCCCGATCCCGGCCGGGACACTGCCGTTGCGCTCGTCCAGCAACCCGACCTGATCCCGCTGGTCATCGTGCGGGGCAGCGGGCAGACCACCCGGATGCTGGCCGCCGAGGGAGCCCGCCATGGCGTGCGGGTCTTGGCCCATGCTGACGGCGGGGGAGTGCTGTACGTCGACTCCGCCGCAGACCCCGAACTCGCTGTCGACCTGCTGGTGGCCGGATTGGACCGGCTGGGTGTCTGCAACCGGGTCAACCTGCTGCTCGTCGCCGACAGCACATCGGATGTGTTGTACGAAGCTCTGCTCAACGCCGCCCGGCAACGTGGAATTGAACTGTCGTTGTCACCTCATCAGCACCCGCTCGGGCACGAATGGGCGCTCGACGCCGGCCGCGAGGCGACGTTGACGGTGAGCCGGGTGACCGGCCCGCAACACGCGGCGCAGCTTGCCAACCAGGAGACGTCCGGTCTGGCCGCCACGATCGTCACCACCGACGAGTCCGCCGCCCAAAGGTTCCTGGACGGCTACACCGGTACTGGAGCGTTCTGGAACGCCAGCACCCGCCTGCTCGACGGTTTCAAGCTACGGCGGGTTCCCGAGACGGGTATCAACGTCGATCGGGTGCCTGGGCCGCGTGGTCCGGTGACGTTTGAAGATCTGTACCTGCGGCAGTTCGTCGTCATCCCGCAGGAGTGGTCTTCCGGATAAGGTCGAGATACCCGGCGATGGCCAGCGCGACCAGCGTCCACACCACAGCCTGCAACGCCCAGGTGACCACGGTGAACGCTTGCCCAACGGGACTGGTCGTGTCGAAGTCGCAACGGTTGCCGATCGCTACCGGGGCTAGTGGCAGGCTGCGATCGATACCCACCCCGATCTGCTCCACCGTCGAGCACGGTGAGTTGGGATCTCGGGCCAAGCTGGTGTGCGCGGTGACGAACCGGCCTGGGCCGATCGAGGTGTGCCCAGCGGCGATACCCAGCCCTGCCGCGATTACCAGTACCAGCAGCAGGGCCAGGACAGCGCGGCTGCTGCGGTAGCCGTATCCGGCGAGCGCTCCCCACAGCCGGTGGGCGATCTTGCGCAGCCGGCCACCGAGTTCGCCGCGGCGATACCGGTCCTGTTGCTGCGCGATGAGAACTTCCCGGGCGGTGGATTCCTGGCCACTGGCCCGCAGCGCGGCGACGAGCTGCTGGTAGGGCTGGGGTTGGTAATCACGGGTGTGGTGAACGATCAGGTGCAGCCACTCGTGCCAGTCGACCCCATGCAGCGACGTGTAGGCCAGCCCGGACAGTGCGATCCGGCGCGCCGCTCCATCGCAGCCGGACTTGTCCGCAGCGCCTTGGGGACAGATCACCCCCACCGGCAGGAACAGATGCTTGGCCGCGGCGTCTTCCAGGTCGAGGGCCGGTCCGGCCGGGTTGGTCAGTTGCGCCTGGCTGAAATTGAGTTGGCCGCTGACGCGGGCATCCGCTAACCGCACCGCGCCATCGGGGCAGTGCCCGGAGGCGATAAGCCCTTCAGCGAACATGTCGCTGTCGATTTGAAGATGGTCACCGATGAGGGCACGGCCAGCTTGGTTGATCAGCTTCGCGTTGCTGAGGTTGAGCTGGCCACTGATGTGGGCGTCTGCTAGCCGCACGGCACCGTCCGGGCAGTGCCCAGTGGCGAACAATCCCTCGGCGAACATGTCGCTGTCCACGCGGAGATGGTCACCGATGAGGGCGGGGCCGGCCGGGTTGGTCAGTTCGGCGCCGTCCAGATTGAGCTGGCCGCTGATATGCGCATCCGGTAGCCGCAGCACGCTGTCCTGACCGTGCCCGGTGGCGGTGAACCCGTCGAGAAACACCCCGCCGGAGACGTCGAGGTGATCCCCGATGAGTGCCGGTCCGGCGGGATTGATCAGCGTCGCCCCATCCAGGTTGAGCTGGCCACTGATGTGCGCACCGGGTAGCCGCACCGCGCCGCGCTCATAGTGCCCGGTGGCAGTGAACCCTTCGGCGAGTACCAACCCACCTGTCACCTGCAGCCCGTCGGCGATAAGCGCAGGTCCCTCCGCGTTGGTCAGCTCCGCGCCGTTGAAGTTGAGCTGACCGATGATGCGCGCGCCCGGCAATCGAACAGCGCCGAGCTCGCCCGCTCCGGTGGCGATGAATCCACCACCGAAGACGTCGCCATCCACGCTTAGCCCGTCGCCGATGAGCGTGGGACCGGCCTCGTTGCTCAGCCTCGCGCCGTTGAAATTGAGCTGGCCTTTGATGTGCGCACCCAGCAGCCGTACCGCTCCATAGCCATCCTCCCCGGTGGCCGTGAAACCGTCCCCGAGCAGCACGTCGCCGTCGACGTGGAGACCGTCGCCGTCCAGGATTGACAGCTGCGACCCCGCCAAGGTCAGCCAGGGCAACCGGGCGCTGACGAGAAACACGGTGTGCTCGAAAAAGCAGTTGCGCAGCTCAATGCCAACCGTGGCCGGTACATGGGTGAGATCGAGCGTTCCGGTGATCCGGGCACCGTGCAGGCGTACACCCAATGGATCGAGCTCGCCGCCGCGGCCCAGCACCAGCTCCCGCAGCAGCTCGGCGCGGACGCTGTACCGCGGGTTAGCCGTGGCAGCCAGCTGCTCAACGGTGAGTTTGCTGCACTCGACCACGCAGCCAGATCCCAATGCATCGATGAGCGCGAGTTCCCTGGACGAGGTCTCGCTGAGACTTCTGCTCGCCACGCCTGTCCCCACCGCCGATTGCGCAGAAATTAGAGACCTACTCAAACCTGAACGCTTAGCTTAACTCCGCCGGACCCGATCATCGAATGGCTCGCCTAGGCTGCGCCCATGTCCGGCCGGCGACTCGGGGTCATGGGAGGAACCTTCGACCCCATCCATCACGGTCACCTCGTGGCCGCCAGCGAGGTGCAGGCACGGTTCGGGCTCGACGAGGTCGTCTTCGTGCCCACCGGGATCCCGTGGCAGAAAGATGAGCGCGAGGTCAGCCCGGCCGAAGACCGCTACCTGATGACAGTCATCGCCACCGCGTCCAACCCCCGGTTTTCCACCAGCCGGGTGGATATCGACCGCGGCGCTCCGACGTTCACGGTCGATACTTTGACCGACCTGCACGCCCAGTTTCCCGACCACGAGCTGTACTTCATCACGGGTGCTGACGCCCTGGCGCAGATTCTGTCCTGGAAGCGGGTCGATGAGCTGTTCGACCTCGCCCATCTGGTCGGAGTGACCCGTCCCGGATTCCACCTCGACGGCAAGCACCTGCCTGGCCGGGCGGTAAGCCTGGTCGAGGTGCCCGCGCTGGCGATCTCGTCGACGGATTGCCGTCACCGCGTCGAGCACAGCCAGCCCGTCTGGTACCTGGTGCCAGATGGGGTGGTGCAATACATCAACAAACGCGGCCTGTACCGGGAAACAAGCCTCTGAACAGCATAAAGGCGTCGTTCGTTGGGATCCCCGGGTACAAAACCGGTACAACGTGCCCGATCTCGTTCGGAATTGGTCAGGAGACCAAGATGGCGTGGACATGGCGGTTCGAGAAGGCCGCCGGGACGGAGACTTCACCTAATGCGTTGTAACCGGAGGAATTCACGACGCAGGGTGACGCGAAGTCGGGGATCGGCGAGGAGGGAAGGCGCTGCTCACTGGCGGAGTGGATCAGGTCAGGCTCTTCGAGGATGGCACGGAGGGAAGCTCGGTCCGGACTAAAACGGCGATGTCGCTCTCCTGATCCGCACTCTCCCTAAACAACTGGGAAGGGCCAGATTCATCGTCCTCCGGTCACGTTCGCACGGCATGGGCGCCGCCGTCGACGTGAATAATCTCTCCGGTTGTCGCTGGAAACCACTCTGACAGTAGAGCGACGACGGCGCGAGCGGCGGGCTCCGGGTCCTCGATGTTCCACCGTAGGGGTGTTCTGTTCGCCGACCATAGGCTCTCCAATTGGTCGACGGAGGGAATGGACCTCTCGGCAAGCGTCCGGGTCGGACCGGACGCGACCAGGTTTACGCGCAGACCATGAGGCCCGAGGTCGCGGGCGA
>DATFDO010000063.1:0-6229 GCA_035252045.1 Pseudonocardiaceae bacterium | reverse complement strand
CAGCCACGGACGGGCCGCGGCCCAGGACACCATCGCAACGGCGCACTCCAGCAAGCCGGGGTCGCGCCACCGCCAACTGATGGGCACCACCAATACGTTCAACGATGGCGGCGATAACACCACGTCGAGATGACCCGGCCGTTTAGACGGCTTAGGCGGGTTGAGTTGAATCCACGACGATGGCTCGCGGGTGTGCCGTCACCAGGCCCCGTGAACTCGACACCAGCGACCTTGCAAGGCGAAAAATGTCGATAGCGTCGAGTTCATGGACAGCGCCCACGGGCAAGCCAACCAGGGAACACACCGTACGGATGGGGCGAAGCCCGTTTAGTATCTGCGCCCGTCGGGTACAGCCCCCGGCATGAAACTTGGATCGAAAGTACGGCATATGCCCGGCCGGCTGGCCACGGGTTCCTTTATCCTGAACTCGGGCCTGACGAAGCTTTCCGCGGATGATCAGGTCGCCGCCGGCGTACACGGAATGGCCACCGGAACCTATCCGGCGCTCAAAAAGATCGATCCGAAACTGTTCACCAGGCTGCTGGCCGGAGCGGAGATCGCAATAGGGGTGGCACTACTGACGCCTGTGGTGCCGACTGCGGTCGCGGCGGCTGGCTTGGCCGGTTTCTCCGCCGGCTTGCTGGGACTTTATCTGCGCACCCCCGGCATGCACCGCAACGGCAGCCTGCGACCCACCCGGGACGGTATCCCGCTGGCCAAGGACGTGTGGCTGCTGGGAATGGCCACCGACTTCCTCATCGACGAAATCAGCCACCGGAAGAAGTGATCCTCACGCCGGCGGCTGCGAACGCTGACGCGGAAAGCCGTCGATGTCGGCGTCGGCGACGGTGTTGTCGCCGGGCCAGCTAGCCTCGCCGCGCGCGACACCACGGCTCAGGCGGCCAGCCTGAGCTGCCGTTACCCGCGAGCGCCGGCGCGTCCCCCACAGCTGTTGGCCCAGTCGCTCAGGCAGCGCGGCGGCGACCGGGCCGACCACATTGTCCGGCAACTGCTCGCCAAGGATCGTCAGCATCGCGAAGATCGCGCGTTCGGCGTCGTCTCGCGTAGCCAGACCCGCCCGGGCCGCAACCTCGCTGATGAACTGCTCATCGTGCATCGTGGGCTCCCGCTGCAGTGCAAAGGAGCACCGGCCGGCGCGAGTTTCGCCGGCCGGCCGGTGCTGAGGTTCCGCGGCTGGCCGCGGATTACTACTTAGCGACCGCGGCCGGACAGCGCGTCGCGGATGCGGTCGACCAACCCAGCGCCGGGAGCCAGCGCAGCGAGCAGCCCGCCCTCAGACGGTGCGGAGGGGTGGGGCCGCGTCGGAGCCACCTTCTCGGCTTGCTGCACCTTGCGCCCGAGGTCCTGGAGCTCCTGCTCGGAACAGGCCGCGCGCAGCTTGGGGAACAGGTTGTTCTCCTCTTCGGACACGTGGTGGCGGATCTCGCTGATCAGCTTGTGCAACGTAGGCCAGAACTGCGGCTGCTCCGGGGTGAGCGCCTCCAGCTCCTTCATGGTCTGCTCGGCCTCATCGTGCTCGTGCAGCTCGTGGTCGGCGATGTCGTCACCGTCGGGCAGCGCTTTACGCACGGCGGGATAGAGGTGGATCTCCTCCGCCACAGAATGCTTCACCAAAGACATCACGACCTGCTCGGCGAGAAGCTGGGCCTTCTCGTCGGTCGCGCCGTCCATCTTCTCGAGTTGCGCGAAGACGTCGTCTACTTCTCGGTGCTGCCCGGTAAGAAACACGATTACGTCAGTCGGTGTCGTGGATGCCGTCATGCTGGGGGTGTACCCACCGGCCCGCGCAGCGAAACTGTTCTCAATCCAAGCCGGCCATCTGCTCATGTAAGTACGCCAATGTTTGGCGCAGCACCCGCGAGACATGCATCTGTGAGATCCCGACCTGCTCGGCTATTTGAGTCTGCGTCAGTTGCCGGAAGAACCGGAGTGCGATGATAGTCCGTTCGCGGGGCGGAAGCTGCGCCAGCAGCGGCCGCAGCGCTTCCCGATCGTCGATCAGCGCGAGCTCGCCGTCCAGCCCGCCGATGAACTCCCCCAGCGTCGCCTTGCCCTCTCCCGAGCCGAGCATCTCGTCCAACGACGAGCTCCGGTACGCCTCGCCTGCTTGCAGCCCCTCGATCACTTCCGAGACGGGAAGCCCGAGCCGGTCGGCGATCTCACTGGGCCGGGGAGCGCGGCCCAGTACTTGGGATAATTCGGCCAACGTGCTCCTGATCGCGATGTGCAGGTCCTTGAGCCGGCGCGGGACCCGCGTCGACCACCCGTGGTCCCGGAAATAACGCCGCACCTCGCCGGTAATCGTCGGCACCGCGAAGGAGAAGAAGTCCGAGCCTCGGTCGGGCTCGAACCGGTCCACAGCATTGATCAACCCCACCGTGGCCACCTGCATCAGGTCGTCCAGCGGCTCGCCACGACCTGCGAAACGGCGCGCGATGTGTTCGGCCACCGGCAGGTAACCGTTGATCAGCTGCTCGCGAAGGCGTGCTCGTTCGGGGTCGTCGGCGGCGAGCCCGGCGTACTGCCGCTGCAGCGGGATGAGATGCGCGTACTCCCCATGCTCAGTTCCCACCGAAGACACGGATGGCGTCACGGCTGTTGCGCCGGCGCGGCGTTTTTGGCCACGGTGATGCGAATCCGGTCGCGCTGACCGACTTCCTTGGGTAGCGCCACGGCGCTGACGTCGTCGGCAAGGCACTCCAGCACCCGCCAGCTGAACGAGCGGGTAGGTGGCGGTTCGGTGCCATCCTCGACGTCGACGTCAGCCGCCACCTCGATGCGCTCCGGCCGGGCGGTGAATCGGCACCGCAACGGCGCATCCTTGGCGGCCAGACGGACCAGCATCGCGCACAGGTCATCCACCGCCATCCGTAGGTCATCGATCGAGTCGAGGTCGAAGTCAGCGCGCGCGGCCAGATCTGCTGCGACGGTGCGGATGGTGGCGATCACGGCTGTGCCGGCCGTGGTCCGCAGCTCGAGGCGCACCGCCGAGTCCTCGTCGGGCGAGCCGTCTGCTCGCACGTCACCGTTGGAGGTCGAGCAATCTCTATCCACGTACGTCACCGTGATCGTCCCGCATTCCCAGCGGCGTCGATCGCCGCGACGCTCCCGGCCGAAGCAGCCATCGTCGTCTCCTCTATTCGTCCGTTACGCCGTGGTGCGGCACTGTCGTGGGCTCTGTTGTTGCGGCGCATCCGGTCGTGCCCGCGGTGTTCCCGATGTCAGTAGGCTCCAAACCAGGCTCACAGCCCCGCCGGCAGCCCTACAGCGAGTTCTTCAGTGCGTCCGGCACCGTGTCGGCGAAGGTGAAATGATCGCGCAGTTCGGTCGCCTCGAGCGCCCGGTTGGCGATCCTGGAATGGCACACCAGACGCAGGGCGCGACGTTCGCGGGCCGCCAACTCGTTGGCCTCGAACAGCGCGGACAAACCGGCCGATCCCAGGAACTCCACCCCGTCGAGATCCACCACGACGACCCTGGCGGCGGACAGCTGCGTGTTCAGAAAACTCGCCAGCTTCGGCGCGGTCAGCGTATCGACCTCACCTCGCACAATCACCACGCGCGCGTCAGGACCGTGCTCGGCCACCTGCAAGCCGATGATGTCGGCAGGGAACTCACTGGCGGGGGAATCACTGTCCACACCTGCACCATATAGTGAAGGCCTTATCCGGCCTACCGGGGGCCGATCGGATACCCCATCGGATGGGACCGCACCACCGCACTAACCACGGCGTTCGACCGCGCGCAGCGCCAGCACGGCGAGATCGTCACCGTCGTTTCGGCCGAGCCAGCCGGCGATGGTCCGCTCCACCCGGGAAGCGACCGCCTGTGCCGTCATCCCCGCGCAGTCCCGCAGGCACGCGGCCAGCCGGGCCGACCCGAACTGTTCCGAACCGTCAGCGCCCGGGTGGCCGGCCTCGGTGACACCGTCGCTGTAGAGCAGCAACGTCTCACCCGGCCGCAAGGTGATCGTGGTCCGGCCGAAGCGGGCGTCCGGAAGGATCCCCACCACGGTGCCGGGCACCGTCACCTCGTCAACCCGCCCACTGCTGCGCAACACCATCGGTGCAGGGTGACCGCCGGTGGCAAGCGTGAGTTGATGCCCCTCGCCGGTGGGCTGCAGCGCGCCGAGCACCAGCGTGGTGAACACCGTGCGCCCACCGGCCAGCAACGCCCGGTTGAGCAAGTAGAGCAACTGTGTCGGGTCCTGCTCGGTGATCATCAACGCGGCCAGCGAGTGCTGCACCCGGCCGCTTTCTGCCAGTGCCTCGGCGCCCTTGCCGCACACGTCGCCGAGCCCGAATATCGCGCCTGCGCCGGGTATAGGACGGAAGAGGTAGAAGTCACCACCCACCGCCAGGTCGCCGGCCGCCTGGTAGGCGACGCCCAGCTGGATCCCGGGTAATTCCGGCAGCGCGCCGGGCTGGGGTGGCAACAGCGGAGCTTGCAGCAGTGTCAGCGCGGTGGCCTGTTCGCGCCGCCGGCGGCCAGCCGCGATGATCGGCCCGGCCAACGCCGCCAGCTGGCCCAGCAGCGTTACTGACACAGGCGCCACGACGATCAGCAACCCCTCAATCCGGTCCGGGCCACGTAACGGCGCCGCCACCACCGGCGCCCCCTCGGTGATGTCGGGCCCGAACACCGCACCCAGCGCGGGCAGCTCGTCGGCAGGAATGGTGACGGTGTCCGGACTGCTGTCTGAGCCCCTGCCCGGGCCGCTGTCCGGGGGGACCGCACGCAGTGCGCCGGCCAGGACCGGGGCCATGCGCGCGGCCGGTGCCCGGGTCACCCCCTGGGCGGGCTGCGCCGCATCACCGGTGAAGCGCCACCAGGACACCCGGGCCCGCGGCGCCGGCAGCAGGACCGCCGCCTGCGCCGCTACCGCCGGCACGGCCAGCCGGACCAGAGCAGCCGCCGCCGCATCGTGCCCGGCTCCAATCGCCAGCTCGCGACCGGCTTCCACGATGAAATCCGGGGGCTCGATGTTGCTGGTCAGGTCTCCGGTACCGGTACCGGCGTCGAAGTCCACATCGCCGAGCACCCAGGCCTGCCAACCATCGGCAAGTGGTCGCAACCGTCCGCTGACCGGGCGCCCGTCGGGGCCGGCGACGAACTGCGCGCCGGAGCGCCGGAACTGCTCGCCAAGGTGCAGGCCGGGAAACAGCATGCGGGCCGCCGCGTTGAGTAACCGGATGCGACCCGAGGCGTCGTGCACGATGACGGCTTGGTCTATGTCGTCGAGGAGCGCCGGCAGTCCGGGCACCAGCAGCTCTGTCCCGGGGTCTGAGTCAGATGCCACTGCATCTCCTCCCCGATCCTCACCGCGTGGCGACGAGGATAGTCCGACAGCCTGGTGCGCTGGCCAGTTCGTGGCTTAGGAGCCGAACCTGGGTTCGAAAACCAACGATAATCGTGGCACGCTGCGGGCACTAAGACTGTGGCGTCTGTACCGTTTTCGGGAGGGCCATCGTGAGCGCGCAGCCAGTGTCGGCCGCAGAAACGCTTCCGGATCGGGGAAATCTCCCCGATCCCGCCGCTCTGGAGCGGATCCTGCTGGCTCTGGAGGAGCTTCGCGACGGCAACTTCCGGCGCCGCCTAGTGGTGACCGACGCCAGCCTCACCGGCCGGATCGCCACCGTGATCAACCAGATCGCCCAGCGCAACCAGTCCCTGGTCGGCGAGCTGGTCCGGGTGCGGGAGGCGGTCGGCCAGGACGGCCGGACCGGCGAGCGGGTCGCCGACGACGGCGGCGCCGGGTGGTCGTTGGCCGCCGGCGCGATCAACGGGTTGATCGACGACTTGACCCGGCCCACCACCGAGCTGGCCCGGGTACTGGCCGCGATGACCGAGGGCGACCTGTCCTCCCGGGTGTCCGAGCAGCCGCTGCGCGGCGACTTCGCCCGATTGGGGCACACCGTCAACCGGTTGCTCGATCAGTTGTCGCTGTTCGCCGCCGAGGTGACCCGGGTGGCCCGCGAGGTCGGTACCGAGGGCCGGCTGGGTGGCCAGGCGAACGTTCCCGGGGTGGCGGGGACCTGGCGGGACCTGACCGATTCGGTCAACGTGATGGCCGGCAACCTGACCGGCCAGGTCCGCGACATCGCCCAGGTGGCCACCGCGGTGGCCCGCGGCGACTTGAGTCGCAAGATCACCGTCGAGGTCTCCGGTGAGCTGCTGGAACTCAAGGACACCCTCAACACCATGGTCG
>DATFDO010000062.1:0-9572 GCA_035252045.1 Pseudonocardiaceae bacterium | reverse complement strand
TGCGGCACGGGCTGCGCCTGCGGCACGGGCTGCGCCTGCGGCACGGGCTGCGCCTGCGGCACGGGCTGCGCCTGGGGCACGGTGGGCGCCGTGGGGTTATCGGGTGTGGCCGGCGGGTTGGCACGTCCATTGTTCTGCGCCGGGCGATGCAAGCGCGCCGTCTGAGCGGCCAGCGTGGCGGCGCCGAGGGCGACGACGTGGTCCGGGTGCGGATCGACCACGACGGGGCGTCCCCACTGTCGTGACACCGTCTGCGCGACCGCCGGAATGCCCGGCGATTCGCCGACCAGCAAGACCGCGCTGAGGTCGGCAGGCTCGACCTGAGCCGACTGCAGCGTTCCGGACAGCGCAGTGATAGTGGACTCGATCGGCTCGGCTGCACCGTCACCGCCGAGGCGTTCAAGGCGTTCCGGTTGCCCGAGAATCTGCCCCTTGCCGGATTGTCGACGCAGGACCGTCGCGTTGAACGTGCCGCCGTCGAGGTCGTACACCGCTATCGTGTCGCCGTCGTGCCAGCCTTTGGTCGCGGCGTAGTGGGCCGCGGCGGCTTCGGGCTCGGTCACCAGGCCCGGCTTGGTCAACCCTGCCTGGCGAGCGGCCTCCTCGTACAGGGCGCACCGGAATGGACCCCATCCGGCAGGGCGGGTCAGCACGATATGATCGGGTGATTCACCTTGGGTCGAGGTGACCGTGTCCACCACGTCGCGCAGCAGCGCGCCCAACACGTCGGTGACGGCATACGGCGCGCCACCGAGGACGACCGGCGCCGGGTCGCCGAGCCGGCTCATGAGCTCACGGCCCACTCCGTGCGCGCTGTTCTCGGCCGCCGCGCCGGTGGCTACCGTGCCGTCCGCCCGCACAGCAACCACCGCGGGTGCGACCACCGCACCGTCAACCCCCAGTGAGATCATTTCGGCGGCGCTACTCGGCCTCGCGATCGCGGCCGCCACGGAAGTGGGCCCGACGTCGATTCCGAGGCTGTAACTCACCGATCCTCCACTGAAGCGAAACCCACAGTAACCTACACCCCACACGGAAGATTGACAGCCTCCTGCTCCACCCTGAACAGAAGCTGTGCCGCCGCCCCAGTCGGTCGCTGTGAGTAATCAGTCGAGTACGGGGCCGGCGCAGCTTCTCGGGATGGTCACTGTCCGTATCGTTAACAAAGCGGTACGTGACGACGATGAGTGATGCGGTAAACAGTGGCGAACTCGAACGCGTGGTGACGAGGGCAGGTCTGGATGAGTTACTGGCTCGGGATCGACGTAGGTAGCACCTTCATCGCCGCGGCTGTCTGCCGCCCGCCGCGAGATGGGCATGCGCACCTCGAGGTGGTGTCGCTGGGTGCCAACTCTGACGTGGTGCGCTCGGTCGTTTACCTGGGCACCGAGGGAGAGATCGTGGTCGGGGAGGCGGCCGAGCGCCGCGCCGCCACCACTCCGGATCGGGTGGTACGCGGGTTCACCCGGGGCATTGGCGAGGACATCCCGGTGGTGATCGATGGCGTCGAGTATTCGGCGTCGGCGCTGACCGCTTCGGTGGTCAGCTGGGTGGTCGACCGGGTCGCGCAGCGCGAAGGCGGTCCCGCGCACGGCATCACGGTCACGCATCCGGCGAGCTGGGAGGAGGGCCAGGTCGGCGCGATGGCCGATGCGCTCGACGCCGCCGGTTTGGCGCAGGTCGCGCTGTGCAGCGGCGCGCAGGCCGCGGCAATCAGCTACTCGATCCGGGAACCTCTCGGGATCGGTGCCACCGTCGCGGTCTACGACCTCGGTGGCGGCAGCTTCGACACGGCCGTGGTGTGCAACACCGGCGAGACGGCGTTCTCCGTGCTCGGCGTGCCCGAAGGCATCGACGGCTTGGGTGGCACTAATTTCGATGACGCCGTGTTCGGCCACGTCCTGGCCGCGGTGCCGGCAGTCAGCGAGCAGGAGCCGGAAACCACCGCGCGGATGCGCCGCAGCTATGCGCTGTGCCGGCGCGAGTGCACCGAGGCCAAAGAAGCCCTCTCGGTCGACCCCGAGGTGACGATCCCGGTGTTGCTTCCACATGTCCAGTCCCAGGTCAGCATGACCCGCGCCGAGCTCGACGACCTGATCCGCCCGCACATCACCGACACCGTCAATGCGCTGCGGCGCACGCTGGCCTCCGCCGGGTTAGGTCCAGCGGACCTCGACGTGGTACTCGTCGTCGGCGGGTCGGCGCGCATCCCGCTGGTCGCCGACCTGCTGGAGACGGAGCTGGGCCGTCCGGTCGTGGTGGACGCCGATCCCCAGGTCGCGATAGCGGTTGGTGCCGCCATGTCCGGGTTCGCATCCGGCACGGTAGGCATCGACGATGCGACCGTCGAGATGGACGTCCAGCCGGTCGCCCCGGTTCTCGCGCCAGTCGGGGCACCCCCGTCCCCGGTTGCCGAACCCGGCCACTCCGACTCGCACGAACCACCCTGGCTGGACGCCACGGGGTGTGACGCCACGGGGTTTGACGCCACTGAATTCGACGCCACTGAATTCGACGCCACGGGGTTCGATGTCACCGAGCTCGACGTCGAAGCCCCTGACCCCAACTGGCGTCCAGCCAGCTCGGGACGCTTCGCGCGGTTGGCGGCGGCAGGGTTATTCGGCCTCGTGCTGGCCGGCGGCGCGGTGTCGGCGCCGTTCATCATGACCGCACACCGGGCAACCGATCCTGCGCCGGCCGGGATACCGGTGCCCAAGGTTCCGGCGGGCCTCCCGGCTCCGGCACCCAAGTCCCCCGCGCTGGTGGTTCCAGAAGCCCAGCCTCCCCTGGCCCGCCCTTCCCTGGGGCAGCCTCCCCTGGGGCAGCCTCAGATGCCCGAGGCCCCGGTGGCCTCTGTGGCGGCCGTTCCGGCGCCGAATGCCGGCAGTGACGGCGGCCGCGCCCCGCTCAACGCCGGCTCCACCCGCGGCGTCGCGACGGCACCCGCCGCGCCGAACAAGCCCCTCACCAGCGCCTCGCGGTCAAAGGCCGCATCGCCGGCGCCGGCGCCACGCACCGGTGCCAGCCGGTCTCCAGCCCCGGACCCTACGACTCCCGCTCCGCCACCGCACGTGCCGGACTGGGTTGAGCAGGCGCGCAGCTGACCGTCCCGGCGTGTCAGGGTCGTCAGGCCAGCGCTGGTGATATCCGGCGGTGGCCGTTGGCGGACCAATCGACCATCAGCAGCGTGGCGTCGTCTTGCAGCCGGCCGCCCTGGTGGGCGAGCACTGCGGCGGCCAACCGCCGCAGCGTCTCCGGAGCGGACAGCTCCGCGAGGGAGGCGCGTTCGGTGAAGTCGACCAACCGCTGCTCGCCGAAGAATTCCCCGGCTGCGTTCCTGGCTTCGACGACACCGTCGGAGTACATGAGCAGCCGATCTCCCGGCTCGAGCTGTTCGTGGGCGACGCCTTGATCACCGCCGGCGGAAGGCAAGCCGAGCGGGCGCCTCGGGGGGTGCGCGAGTTCCTTGACGACCCGACTGCTGCGCACCAGCAGCGGGGGCGGATGACCCGCTAACAGGTAGTGCAGCAGGCCGGTTGCGGTGTCCAGCCGGGCGAGCACCGCGGTCACGAATCTCAGCGGACCAGGCTGCTCGGTGACCAGGTCGCTGGCACGGCCGGCCATCGCAGCCAGGTCGGTTTCACCTGCGCGGCGGGCGTTGCGAATCGCGGTCAGCGCTATGGCGGTGGTCAGGCAGGCCTGCATGTCGTGGCCGACGGCGTCGAACACGGCCAGATTCAGCGTGGTCGAGTCCGCGGCGTAATCGTAGGCGTCCCCGGCCACTCGATCGTGCGGTTCCAGCAGCGCGGTGACGACGACTCGTTCACTGGCGAACGTGCGGGGTGGCAGCAACTGCCACAGTAAATCCGACGGCATCGACAGCCGGGCGTTATAGCGCAGCATCCGTAACCGGTCACTGTATGCGATCTTGGTCATCACGATGTGGCCCATCAGCCCGGCCAGGGACCAGCACCGAGCCCGCAGCTCCATATCGTCGATCACGCTCGCGTCTAGACCGAAGCGCAGTACTCCCATGCGTTCGGTGCCGTCCAGCATGGGCACCCACAGCAGCCGGTCACCCGGGCCGTCGTTGGCGGGCAGGATCTCTCCGAGCTGGTAGGCGCGTCCCGCGATCGTTCCCTCAATCTGGACCGGCAATTTCCCCTGTGCCGACAGCGGGGTCAGTACTTGCTGTGCTAGGTCGACCAGCAGCACATCTGCGGTAAGACCGACGTTCCGCACGGCATCCGCGAGCATGATCGACAACCGGTCCCCGGTGACCAGGTGGGCGTCGTCGACCACTCGCGCCAGCACCTCAACCCACGCTCCGGGCCAGCTGGTCATAAGACGAGAGCAGTCAGCAGTCGTCGCCGGTCGCGTCCGCAACAGTAGCGACGAGGTCCAGCACGGTATCCAGTCCGGTGATCCGCATCGGGCGCAGTACGGTTCGGTTGTGCCCGGCCACCACGACCAGCCGGTTGCCCTGCTCGGCGCACCGTTCGTGATGCGTGACCAGCAACGCCAAGCCTGCAGAGGACATGAAGGTCAGATCGCTGAGGTCGAGGACCAGTGCCGCGGACTCGGCGAGATCAGCCCGCAGGTCGGTGAGCTGGGCGTCGACGGCTGGAGCGGTGAGGGTGTCCAGCTCACCGGTCACCCGCACGACCACCGCGATGCCGTCCCGGCGTTGCACGTCAACGCACAGCGGCAGATCCGGGGCGTTCACGACTGCTCGGCCGGAATCAGGATATGGGTCATCGCGATGGCCTTTCGGCGATTTGTGCCGTCATGGGCAGGGACGTACGCTGCGGCTACCGCGTAGCGCTGCGCGATCGTAACGATATGACGCAACGGTGTGCAAGGCGAGCGGATGTACTCAGCGAACGCGTCGCGCGCTCGCTCGTCGGCCAGGTGCGGCGTTATATGGTGCGGGGGATGAATGATGACGATTTCCCCGCGAACATTCTCGGTGTGCAGGTATCCGAGCACGGTCCCGACTCGCGTGTGGTCACCGTGAGCGGTGAAGTGGATGCTCTGACCGCACCCAAGCTGGCCGCCTACCTCACCGCGCAACTCGCCGTCGCCCGAGTCGTGGTGGTCAACTTGGACGAGGTCAGGTTGCTGGGCTCGGCCGGGTTGCGGGTGCTGTTCGAGGCGAACGAGCTCGCCACCCGGCAAGATCGTGAGCTGCGACTGGTGTGCCACTCACCGAATGCCAATCTGGCGCTGGAGGTCAGCGGTCTGCGCGAGTATTTCGCGATGGCCGACAGCGTGCCGGAAGCGCTGAACAGCTGACCGGCCGGCGGTCAGGACAGCGTGAAGTGCAGCCGTACGGTGGTGCCCGCCGGATCGCTGTGCATTTCGAGGAGATCACTGAATTGCCGGGCCATCCACAGCCCGCATCCCCAGACCTGCCCAGGCGGGCGCGGCAACTGCCCGGCCAGCGGGTCGCGTAGCCCGGCGCCGGCGTCGCTGACCTCGCACAGAAGTGTCTGGTTGCCGGCCCAGACCTGCAGCACGGCCGAGCCACCGCCGTGCTCGATCGCATTGGTCGCGACCTCGTCGACGGCCTGCACGAAGGGCGCGACCGACTGCGAATCCGCGCCGATCTGGCGGGCATGGGAGCTCACGAAGTCGCGCAACGTGGCCAGCTGCTCGGCCTGGCTGAAGGTCAGCCACAGGTTCGGGGCCGGCAATTCGGGAAGTGGCGAGGAGTTGCACTCGGTGTTGAACGCGGCCGGGTCGGTGTAGACCGGGCTGGGCCGCGACTGCCCGCACTCCACCACTTCGGGGTGGGTACGAGCGACGTCGGTGCGGAGGTTTTGATCAATCGTGGTGGTGTCGTAGGTACACAGCAGCGCCACGTGGGCGTCGGCGAGGGCCCGGTTGATCAGCGATTCGTAGCGGATCCATGCCTTGGCCTGCGGTGCCGCCCGGGCTGTCCACCACGGCTCTGCGATGATCCGCAGCCGCCGCCCGTCCGGGCGTGCCGGGTGTGCGGTGCGGTGCATGGCTGCCAGCGCACGCGCCGGATGCCGGTAGCACCGGCTGCTCGCCCCCCACGTCACCCGCTCGGCGTCGGCGCCCAGCGCCGCTCGCAGCCAACCGGTATTGCGGTCCGTGGAAACGATCCGGATCGGCTCGCCGCGCTCGAGACCCTCGTGGATGAACGGGATGGTCACCGCGAGGAACTCCTCCTCGGACCCGTACAGCAACGCCTGGTGCATCAAGGACTCACCACCCGGGGAGGCTTGCTCGGTGGCGGCGCAACGCAGCACGCCGCCACCCCCACCGCACGACCGCTCCACCATGTTCGGATGCCCAGGGAGCCGGCGTTCAAAACGTCGGCCGCACGTGCAAGGTGGCCGCCGCCGTCACTCTAGGGTCAGATGCAGCCGTACCGTCGTCCCCGCTGAGCCGCTGCGTACCTCCAGAAGGTCGCAGAACTGGCGGGCAAGCCACAGCCCGCAGCCACCGGCTCGGCCAGGTGGCAGCGGCAGGTGCCCGGCCAGGGGGTCGCTCAGGCCCGAACCGGTGTCGCTGATCTCGCAGGTCATCGCCTGCGGGTCGGTCCAGATCCGGATCACTCCTGAGCCGCCGCCGTGCTCGATCGCGTTGGTCGCGACCTCGTCGACGGCCTGGACGAACTGGGTCACGGCCTGCGCAGCTGCGCCGGCCCAGGTCGCGTAGGAGGTCATGAACGCGCGCAAGGTGGCCAGCTGGCCCAGTTGGTGAAACGCCAGCTGGAGCGCAGAAGAGGGGGGCTCGGGAAGGGGAACGGAGTCGCATTCCGCGGTGAACACCGCCGGATCGGTGTAATCCGGGCTGGACCGGGCGCCGCCGTCCACCACCAACTCCGGGTGGGTCCTGGCCACCTGAGCCGCCACTTCGTCGTCGACTACCCGGGTGTCATAGGTGCATAGGACGGAGGCGTCCGCCGAGGCGAGCGCCACATTGAGCAGTGACTCGTGCCGGACTTGTTCGGTGCCCTCCGGTCCGGTGCGGGCCGACCAGCACGGCTCCCCGATCATCCGCAGCCGCTGCTTACCCGCCTCCTCCCGGACGGCACGGTTCAGGGCCGCGAGGGCCCGCACGGGATGCCGGTACCACTGGCTGCAATCGCCGAACACCAGCTGGCCGGCGTCGGCGCCGAGCGCGCTCCGAAGCCAATCGGCGTTGCGGGCGGTGGACATCACCCAGATCAGGTCGCCACCCGCCAAGCCCTGCTGGATGAACGGCAGCGTGCCCGCCAGGAACTCGTTGCGTGACGCGTAGAGCAGCCCCTGATGGATCAACGAACCGCCGCGGCTGGTGGGGTCAGTGCTCACCGGGTTGCCTTCCTTTGTCCGGACAGCGCCGCACGCGCGGTACCCACAATCGCCACTTGCCATCACCACGAACCTATCAAACCTGCAGTGGCGGGTTGCCATCGTCGGCGTACCGGTGCCACCGGCGGTTGCCGGTGTAAGCAACACGCACTCTTTGTTCCGGCTATTGTGCGCATTGTGAGAATAGGGCTTTCCTGATTACTCGTTCATCCGACGTTTGCTGCGCCGACATGTTGTGAATCCGGGCCGTCATCTCAAGGTCGTCCGCTGGCGATCTCGAAGTGTCACCCTTGATATGGGTGGTTAGGCAACCCGTCTTTGCCTGTTGCGGACGGAGGAGACATGACCGACCGTGAACTGCGTGTCGCAATCCGGGAACGATTCGATGCGCTGCGAATCGCGGTGCGACAGCGCCGCGCCGAACTGATTGACGAAACTGAAGCCGATTTGCTCGAACGGTGCCAGGCGGAGAGCGAGCGTATCGAGCAACTGAGCCGGGGACTCCACGAAATCACCGAAGAGGCGAACCGGAAAGCGGTTGCCTTGCTCCGCGAGTTCGAGGATCTGGCTGGTGGTGGGCGTTGGAAAGGCATCCGGGAGGCGATGTTCGAGGTACCCCGTATCTCCCGGGTCAATTCCGATCGCAGCCAGCGCCACCGCACCTTGATGGCGGACATCGAGAAACAAACCGAGCTGGCCCTGCGGGTGCTGGACCGGCAGCAGGCGAGTCTGCTGCGCGCCCCGGACCGGGCCCGGACCTTGATGGCCAAAGGCGTCCCCGCCATCGTCACCGGTCTGATCCCCCCAGCTCGCCTCTCCGAAGCCTGACTGCCCCGGAAGGGGCAGTCTGGATGCAGACTGCCGTTTTCGGGCCGGTTGAAAGGGCAGTCTGCATCCAGACTGCCCTGGAAGGGGGTCAGCGAGAGGGGGGGTGGACGAGGCCGGTTTGGTAGGCGGCGGCAACTGCTTGGGCCTTCTCGCGCACGCCGAGTTTCATCATGACGCGGGCCAGATGCGTTTTGACAGTGGCTTCGCTGATGAACAGCTCTGTCGCGACATCGGCGTTGGACAGGCCACGCGCCATCAGCGACAGCACTTCCCGCTCGCGTGGCGTCAGGTGCTCCATCTCCGCGGGGGTCGGAGTGTGCGGCTCCGGCCTGGCGGCGAACTCGTCGATGAGCCGGCGGGCCACCGCGGGGTCCAGCCAGGCCTCGCCGGCAACCACCGAGCGGATCGCGTGCACGATCTCGGCCGGGGCGGCGTCCTTGAGCAGGAAACCCGAGGCGCCGGCCCGCAACGCGGCGTACACGGCTTCGTCGATGTGGTAGGTCGTGAGGATGATCACTCCGATCGGCTGGCCGCTGCGCGCGGTCAAACCCTCCTCGACCACGGCGCGGGTCGCGGCGACGCCGTCGGTGCCCGGCATCCGGACATCCATGAGCACCACATCCGGACGCTCGGCCCGGATGCGGGTCAGCGCCTCCGCGCCATCGGCGGCTTCTGCGACGACCGAGATGTCGTCCTCTGCGTTGATCAGCATCACGATGCCGGCCCGCACCAGCGGCTGATCGTCAACCACCACGACTCGGATCACGCTGACACCCTCCCCTGATGGCCTGCCCCATGGCTCCCCCAGTAGTCGAGGTCGTCGCCGGAGTCGCGCGCTACGGCCTGGTCGCCGACTTTGCCGTGCGCGGTAGCCGGCAGGGGTAGCGTCGCAGCCAGCCGGTAACCACCGTTGTGGTGGGGTCCCGCGTGCAGCCGCCCGCCGGCAGCCTGCGCCCGGGCCCGTAGACCGGCCAGGCCGCGACCGACGGACAGCGCCTGGCCGCGAGTCGCCGCCACTGGGTTGAGGTCGTTATCGATCTGGATGAGCAGGCGGTCGTCTTCCCACGCCAGCCGCAAGTGTGGATACGAGTTCACACCGCCGTGTTTGAGAACGTTTGTCAGGCCTTCTTGCATGATGCGGTAGGCGGCGAGATCGATACTGGGGTCCAGGTTGCGTGGTGTTCCCTCGACGTGAACGGTGACCGGCATTCCGGTCTCTCGGAGTGACGTGAGCAGTAAGGGTAAATCGGCCAGCCCAGGTTGTGGTCCTAATTCGTCGACACCGCCGGCACTGCCGGCCGCGCTGGCCTCCAGCACGCCGAGCAGCCTTCGCAGCTCTGCCATGGCCTGCTTCCCGGTGCTCTCGATGTGTGCCAGCGATTGCGTGACTTGGGTGAAGTCCTTTTCCGCGACACG
>DATFDO010000061.1:0-4071 GCA_035252045.1 Pseudonocardiaceae bacterium | reverse complement strand
CTGCCCCCGGCGGGCACACCACCACGCCCACCAACCTGCCCCCACACCGTCTCCGCTAGCACAACAGCCGGCTACGACTGGGTGAACTGTATGGAAAACCAAGTTCATGTGATGACTGGCAGCCCAGGCCGGTAAAGTGTCCAGTTTCAGGGAATAAGGTCGATTGCGCTGCGCGGATGGCAGTTTCACGCCGCGTACCGGATGGAGACGGTCGGGTTATGCGGGCCACGTTCCACGCCGAACTCGGTGATCTGGTTACCGACCTCACGCGGATGACCCGGCTGGCCGGCCGGCTGATGACCAATGCGGCGATCGCGCTACACCAGACGGATCTGGCGCTAGCTGAAGTGGTCATCACAGAGTGTGACCAGATGACCGCGTCGATCGATCACATCGAGCAGCGCTGCATCGACCTGCTCGCACAGCAGGCCCCGGTGGCTGGGGGCCTGCGCGTGGTGGTCGCCGCCGTGCACGCGCTGGACCATCTGAAACGGATGGCCAACCTCGCCCGCCACATCGCGATCATTCCGCGGCTCAAGCAGCCGAATCCGATGATTTCCAGCCCGGTTCGCCCGGTGTTGGCCCGGATGAGCCTGCTCGCCAGCCAGCTCGCCGGCGATGCCGCCGCCGCGATCGAGCTTCAGGACCCGCTGTCCGGTGATCGGCTGGCCGAGGCGGACGACGAGGTCGACACGCTGCGGCGTCACCTGTTCGGGATCCTGTTCGCCGAGGACTGGTCCCACGGTGTGGAGCCAGCAGTCGACGCCGCCCTCATCGGCCGCTATTACGAGCGCTTCGCTGACCACGCCGTGGCCATTGCACGGCAGGTCGGATACCTGGCGATCGAGCGGGCCTCTGAGCCCGACGGATCTCCGCCACGGTCGCCTCCGGTGCCGACCACCCAACCACCGGCAGGACATGTTTCTCGCCTGGCAAAGTGACGCTGGCGCCGTCTCGTCGACGCCGGGACTAGAGTCGCAGGCTGAATGAAGGCGTGGAAGCACACCGCGAACCGCTGATGAATTCTCCTACCGGCGCGTGGACGGGCATAGGTGACGGGGGTAAACCTGACACCATGGCTGCCGGGGGCCGCAGCGTACGGCCCAATCCCAGAGTCGGTATCACGGGGATCGCCCGCGCAACGTGGCAGCAGCTCACCAGCGGTCACGCGCAACATTCACAGGCCGCCCGGCTGACCCCCGACGCCGAGGTGGACGGTCTGATCGGTGACCTGGCTACGATCGTTCGGCTGGCCGGGCAGCTGATGACCAACGCGTCGCTTGCACTGCACCGGGCCGACTTGAAGTCTGCCGAGTTGGTCATCTCCCAGGCGGACGAGATCAAGGTTCGGTGCGAGGACACCGACCAGCGCTGCCTCGACCTGCTCGTTGCGCGTGCGTCGGTGGCCACGACCCTGCGCATGGTGGTCGCGGCCATGCATGTGGTGAAAGACCTCCAGCGGATGTGCAACCTGGCCCAGCACATCGCCCTAGTCGCGCGACTGACACATCCGGTCGAGCCGATCCCCGCGGACATCCGTCCAGTGTCCCTGCAGATGGGCGTGCTCGCCGCTCGCCTGGCGGAAGACGCCGCAGCCGCGATTGAAAGCCGGGACCCCATATCCGCTGCCCGGCTGGTAGAGGTCGACAACGAGGTGGACGCGCTACACCGCCAGATCTTTGAGATTCTGCTTTCTGATAGTTGGTCGCACGGGGTGGAACCGGCGGTGAACGCCGCACTGATCGGGCGCTATTACGAACGCTTCGCCGACCATGCGGTGGCGATAGCGCGCAAAGTCACTGCCGGTAGCCCGCCGCGGCAGGTCTCCGCGCGACGCCATGCTTGACGCCATGTGATAGCCGCCTGCCGAACGGGTGACCTACCGGTGTGGAGCGGTGGGCGGGGATGCAGGTATCTTGCGTGCGTTCTCCGTGCGGGGAAGCTTCATTTCGCCGTCCGTTCAGCCGCTTGTTCGTGGCAGGCCATGAATCAGGAGTACTGATTGAGTGATCTGGGTACCACGATCAGCCCATCGAGAGGCGCGATGTGACTACGATTAGCCATCCACCAAGCACCGCTCACACGGCTGGCGCATCTCCGGTATTGCTGGGCGACGCCTTCCGCGGCGTTTTGGTCTCTGCCCTGATCGCGCGCCACCGCGAGCAGATTCGCAGCCAGCCCGAACTGATGTTCATGCGGTCGACGTGGGACCCCGACGAATGGGCTCGTGCTGAGGCCGACACGCTGCTGGTGCACATCCGCACTGCGCTGGAGCGCGCAGCCCTGCAGCCACGTGGACCCGCCTAGGCCGTTCCGTGGCGACAACACAGCGCCAAAGGCCCCTACGTCGATGCAGCGCTGGCAGCCAGCTCCCACCGGTCTGGACCCCTGGATCGACCATCTCGTCACCAAGTCTGTAAGCGGCGCTGTTTTCGGACCGCGATGGCCGGGTCACCGGTGAAGGTGTGCGCCGTCTTCTCGAACGGGTTGCCGCAACCGGCAACGTTGAGGTTGTTCCACGAACCGCCCTGCAGCGATCCCCAGACGGCGCCGATCGTGACGTAGGTCAGGTAGAAGCCGAGCTCGCCGATGGACGCCACGGTTCGGCTGTGGGTCGATTCGTGCCGGGCCAGGTTGTCCGGCACGCTGCCGTCCCGGTCGAACCGGCCGGATCGGGTCCATGCGACAGCACCGAGCGTCAGCGCGCCGCCGCCGGGACCCACGGCGATGAACAGCATGCCCCGGCGGAAGTCGATCTTGCCCCGCCGGATCGTCACGATCAGCGTTGCGCACAGGCCGGCAGTGGTCACAAGCGGCGATTGCACCCATTTGACGAGGAAGCTGACCAACCACGCCACCAGACTGTCCGTGTTGTCCAGCAGCGGGCTCATCGTGCTCCCGAGCAACGCCGCCGTGGTGAAAATGATCAAACCGACGGTAGCGCTGGCGAGGCCCGCCCAGACGAGGACGGTACCTACGCCGCCGATCACCCCGCCGATCACCCACAGCAGGAACTCATCCGAAGTCTTGACCCTGTTGGCCACTGCGCCTACCGCCCCAAGGATCGCGCCGGCGATGCCGGCGACCACCAGCACGGCGAGCAATGTCGGCCAGACGCTGTCATGGTGCACCGCAACACTGTCGCAGGCGCCGCGCCTGCTACGCCGTGGAAGTCGTCGACGCCATCGTGGTGGTGAACACCCACCACGACACCCATGAGGTGCAGCTCGCCACCGGACGGGACACCGATCGCAACGGTGTCGATCAGTAAGGACAGCGCAGGCTACAGCGATCTGCTCGCCTGGATCGTTACCCACGCACCCGGGCCCCGGTTGGCCGTGTTGAGCCAGACGACCAGCGGTTATGCCGCTGGGCTGGCTCGCGCGGCGGCGCCCGCGGGCCTCGTGGTGATCGAGACGCCGCGATGTCACCGCAAGCACAGTGCCGCCGGCCCAGCCTTGCCGCTCGACGCTGCTGCGCAGGGTACCCCCGAGGCCGTGGATGACCGCGACGCCCTGCGGATCTTGCTAGGTCGCGCCAGGACCTCACCAGCACGACGACCAGGCAGAGCGCCCGGCTACGGGCGCTGCTGCTCACCGGAGACGGCACCGACCGCCGCATTGCCCGCGCCGCCCTCACCGAGGCCGCCCTGATCAGCCTCGTCCGGCGCCCGGCGCCGCCCGATGCCACCCGCCAGCAGTCCGTGCGCCATGCCGAGATCCGGCGACTCGCCGTCGTCCTCATCGCGACCGGCCGCGAGCTCAAAGCCAACAGCACGCAGTTACAAACCATCGTTGATGATCTCGTCCCGGGGCTGACTGACCGGCGCGGCCTCGGGCCGATCAGCGCCGCACAAGCCACCGTCAGCTGGTCAGATCCCTCGACCGTGCCGAATCAGAGGCAGCCACCTGCGGTGGAGGTCCTGGCATTGCGCTAACTGCGACAGGACGGATACGTGACCGCAGATGCGGAAAGGTCGGCCCAGTTTTCTTGCTTCTGCGGTTATGCTCGTGAGAGGATGCGGCGCCGTCAGGAACGCGGAAGGTGTCGAGCGGCTGGCCGCCCGGGGAG
>DATFDO010000060.1:0-11148 GCA_035252045.1 Pseudonocardiaceae bacterium | reverse complement strand
TCGCTGTTCTCCAGCCGCGCGATCAGCGGCCAGCAGTCATGGGCGCTCCAGCCGGCACATCCCATCGCCGCCCACTCGTCGAGGTCCTCGCGAGGAGTCCAGAACGCGATGCAGGAATTGTGCGACGAGCAACCCCCGAGCACCCTGGCTCGCGAGTGCCGCACGAAGCTGTTCCCGCTGGCCTGCGGCTCGACGGGATAATCCCAGTCATAGCCGGTGCCCAGCAGCTGCGGCCAGCACTCCAGCCGCAGCATCGCCGGATCGTTGGTGTCGGGCGGCCCGGCCTCAAGCAGGCATACCGTGACCGACGGATTCTCCGACAGCCGGGCGGCGACGACGCATCCTGCCGAACCCCCGCCGACGACGACGTAGTCGTATTCCTCTGCCTCTTCCTCTGTCTCGCCGTTGTGCACGACCCGATCATCCCCGCCGAGGCACGAATAGCCGTCAGCGGTGGAACGCGTGGATCACCGCGGCCATGTCTTCAGCGTCATGCCCGGCGTCAGCCGCCGCCTGGAACTTCTGGTGCAGGGCCGACATCAGCCGGTCGTCGGTGCCGGCAGCGCGCATCGCCTCGGCGATCAGGGCGGTGTCCTTGGCCGCGCCGGCCAGGGGGAACGCCGGCGGGAAGTCGTCAGCGATCATGGCCTTGCCCTTGAGCTGGGTGTAGGCGCAGTCCAGTGGACCTCCGGCGATGACATCCAAGAACGATTGCGGATCGAGCCCGAGGTCTCGAGCCAGGCTGATGGCCTGGGCTGTCGCCGCGACCACCGACAACACCCACGAGTTCGCGACCAGTTTGAGCCGGTGTCCATCTCCCGCGTGCTCCCCCACCCACACCACGCGCGAGCCGATCGCGTCCAACACTGGCGCCGCGGCCCCACGCAGGTTCTGGGGGCCGGCGGCGAGCACGGTCAGCGCACCGTCCTCCGCTGGCTTGCGGGTACCAAGTACGGGAGCATCGATGAACCCGACACCGTGCCGGTCGGCCAGCTCGGCGAGCCGGGCGGTGCCGTCGAGACCGACCGTGCTGGTCTGCACCCACAGCGCGGACCGGTCTACGGCGGGCAGCGCCTGTTCCATCACCGCCGCGACCGCCTCGGCGTCGAATAGCATGGTCAGCACGGCATCTGCACCCGACACCGCCGACGCCACGTCCTCGGCCACGCGCGCCCCGTCGTGCTGCAGCGGGCGGGCCTTGTCCGCGCTACGGTTCCATACCGTCACATCCAGCCCGGCCCGGATCAGGCTGCGCGCCATCCCAGCGCCCATGATCCCCGTCCCCAGCACAGCCACCGCTTTAGTCATCCTGTCCTCCCATCCCAGTCACCACGGCACCGGTATTCCCCCCGGCGCCCGCAGCAATCCGGCCTCCCGGCGCAGAATAAGCACAGCACGGCCCGGGAGGTTGTGTCCGGCGCAGGCACGTGCCACCGTGGCAACGGATCGACCGGTATGCTTCGCATATCTGGACACTGAGGGGACCAACACCATGAGCGCTCAGAGGTTTCCCTCCCTGCGGGCCCCGGGAAGCACTCAGGACCAGTCATTATCCCACCGCACCATCAAGGTGATCACCACGATTCTCCTCGCAGTAGTCTTCGCGCTGGCCGCGGTGCCCGCTGCGATAGCAGGACCAGGGTGTGACACTCCGGGTGTGTGCCCGCCCGGGTTCGTTTCCCGGTGACGCCCTAAGATCTGCCGCGAAGCGCAAGGTCGGCGCCGGGGTATCGTCAGCGGTCGGCCCAGTCCAGCCAGGGTTTGCTGTCGAGGTACCGGTGGACCCGCCCGATGTAGCGCTCTGATCCGGCATCCTGCCAGTGTCCTGACCAGTGCCAGCCCACGCAGTGCCAGATGTCGCCGGGGCCGTAATCGCCGCCCAGGTAGGTGACCCAGCCTTCGTAACAGGCACGGATACGCGCACCGTAATAGTCGACGTTGAATGCGGTACTTTGCCGGGATAATGGATAGGATCCCGGCAGATAGATATGCTTGAGCTGCATGATCCCGAAGCTGGTCGGGCAGGGCGGGGTGTCGTCGTCGACGCAGTTGGCCGGATTGCGCGAGTAGTCGGAGACAGTGCTCTGTCGCCAATCGCTTTCCTGGACAGCCACCGCCCGTAGAAGGTCGGCGTCCAAGCCCCACTTGCAGGCTCCCCATGCGAGGATCTCGCCCGTCGTACCGGTGAACTTGCCGTCGATGCGGGGAACAAACCGCTGGTTGGCCTGCTTGGTGAAGTCCTTCCAGATTGGCATCACCACCCGGTCGGGGACGAATTGGTTCGCTGCGGTGTTCTCCGGCCGTGGCTCAGGCTCATCACGCTGGACCCGTTCGGCGCATTCCTGCCCGGAAGGCAGGGCAGCGCCCACCGGAAGCGTGACGAGATTTTGTCCGTCATCGCTTACTGAAGTGTTCGACGTGCATGCGCCTACACCGACAAGAGTGAGAATCGCAATAACGGTCATAGCGCGCCGCAGCGAAAAGATCCTGGTACCTCCCATTCAACGAGGGCCATCCGCTCGGCGACGGCGGCCCGCGCGCCAAACCTCGGGGGTACCCGGTGGAAGTAAGCCTACGCGTTCGACGAGCGCGACGATCACCTGATGCGGATACGCGGGGTGTTACGATCACAGCATGCGGACGACCTTCCACAGTGCTGGCTGGTGGCGCCCCTGACGGGCGGCACCGTTGATCCGCGCATTTCCCACCATGCGGCCGCCCAGCTCGGGCGGCCGTTTGAGCGTGTGGTGTGTTGCGCCTACTGACCCGAGCACGGCGGCTCTAACCTCCCAGGAGCCAACCGATGCCACGACGACTCACCGGGTTCACCCCCTCCGGACACCTGCATTTGGGCAACTACCTCGGCGCGATGCGCCCGATCATCGCCCAGCAGGTCAACACCGACACCGTGGTCCTGGTCACCGACCTGCACGCCCTGACCCTGCACCACGACCCAACCGAGGTGCGGCGGCGCACGGTGGAATTGGCCACTTTGCTGCTGGCCGCGGGACTGGACTCCGACGTGTGCCTGTTCCTGATCCAATCCCACGTTCCCGCCCACACCGAACTGCACTACCTGCTGGAGTGCGTCACCGGCTACGGCGAAGCTCAACGCATGATCCAATTCAAGGAGAAGTCCCGCCACCAACAGCAGGTCCGGATGTCACTGCTGACCTACCCGATCCTGATGGCCGCCGACATCCTGCTTTACGACACCGACGAGGTTCCCGTAGGTGAGGATCAGCGTCAGCACGTGGAACTGGCCCGCGACCTGGCTGTCCGGTTAAACTCCCACTACGGGAACACCTTCACCGTCCCTCGAGCGGTCAACCCACCGGTCGCCGCCAGGATCATGGACCTATCGGCCCCGACCCAGAAAATGAGCAAGTCAACCTCGTCGGCGGCCGGGGCGTTACGGTTCTTGGATGAGCCCGCCACGCTGCGACGCAAGATCATGCGCGCGGTCACCGACACGGGCACCGCGGTGGTCTACGACCCCGTCCAAGCCCCGGGAGTGGCCAACCTGCTCGACATTCTCGCCGGCTGCACCGGAGACGACCCGCACCGCCTGGCCATCCACTTCGACCGCTATGGCCAGCTCAAGCAGGCCGTCGCCGACGCCGTGGTGGCCACCCTCACCCCAATCCGGCAACGCTATCTCGGCCTGACCGCACAACCCCATCGCGTTCACGACGTTCTCCGCGCCGGAGCCAAGCGCGGCCACGAACAAGCCCTCGACAAACTACGACAGGTGAAATCCGCGATCGGCCTGCTACCCGGCATGAGCTAACACGCCCGGGTGCTCGGTCGGTTGCCGAGTCGCGAGGTGGCCGACGCGACGGTGCTCGCTCGTGGTGTGTACCGCCTCATCCAGGGATCCGAGGGACCTGGACCGATGACGGCACTACCGAGGGGTCCTTGCCGGAGTGGGTCAGCCGGTACCTAGCGCGACCACGCCGCGGCGTAGTGCCCGAACTGCGGTGGCCGCCGCCGATCCGACTGCGGAGCCCTCTCCGGCGACGCCATGCACCTGATCGAGCAGGTCCACCACCTGCCGGCACCACCGGACGAAGTCTCCAGCGGACAGTTCTGCGCCGTTTGTCTGCGCGGCCACCAGCACCGCCGACAGCGACTCCCCGTGCGCCCACCGGTAGACCGGCCAGGCGAAGCCCAGATCGGGTTCGCGGGTGCGTGCCAGCCGGTGGCGCCGCTCGTCGGCCTCCAAATCCGCCCACAACCGCACGATGGCCACCAGCGCGTCACTCACCGGACCGGACGGAACCCGCGGCGTGGCGTCGTCGCCACGAGCCTCGTAGACCAGCGCTGAGACGACCGCGGCCAGCTCGGCAGGCGCCAGACCGTCCCAGATCCCGTGCCGCAGGCATTCCGCGGTCAGCAGATCGGTCTCCGACCACAGCCGCGCCAGCCGGTGACCGTGTTCGGTCAGCTGCTCGCCGTCCAGGTAGCCGCGCTCGGCCAGCAATGCCCGGATCCGGTCGAAGGTTCGGGCCAGCGAATGCGTGGTGGCCGCGACCTGCTGGCGCATCGTCTCGCTTTCGCGGTGCAGCCGGTCGTAACGCTCTGCCCAGCGAGCATGCGCCTCCCGGTCGTCGCAGCCGTGGCAGGGGTGGGCCCGCAGCGCCCGGCGCAACGCCGCCAATTCGGCGTCGTCGGCGGCGTCGCTGCGCCGCCGAGCCCGCGGCGGTACCGGAATGCCAGTTTCGCGCAGCGCCGACGCGAGATCGCGGCGCACCCGGGGAACGCGGTGCTCTACCCGCTTGGGTAGCCGCATCCGGCCCAGCGCCTGTACCGGCGCCGGGAAGTCGGCGATCGAGAGCCGGCCCACCCACCGATCCTCGGTAAGCACCAGTGGGCGCGGATCCTCGTCGGCGCCCTCACCGGCGTCGAGCACCACGGCCAGTCCCGACCGGCGCCCACCGGCAACGGCGATGACGTCTCCGCGCTCCAGGCGGGCAAGCGACGCCGCCACCTCGGCGCGTCGGGCCGCGCCACTGCTTCGCGCCAGCGTTCGCTCCCGCTCGGAGATCTGCCTGCGCAAGCGGGCGTACTCGGCGAAGTCACCCAGGTGGCAGGCCATCGCCTCGGCATAGCCGGTCAGCGCTTCGGCGTTGCGGTCCAGGCGGCGAGCAAGGCCCACCACCGAACGATCCGCCTGGAACTGGGCGAAGGACCGCTCCAGCAGGGCGCGCCCGGCGGCCACCCCAACGCGGTCCACCAGGTTGACGGCCATGTTGTAACCGGGCCGGAATGAACTGCGCAGCGGATAGGTCCGCGTCGACGCCAGCCCGGCCACCTGAGCCGGGTCCATGCCTGGTTGCCACAGCACGACGGCGTGGCCTTCGATGTCGATGCCGCGGCGCCCGGCCCGACCGGTGAGTTGGGTGTACTCACCGGGTGTCAGGTCCACGTGCGCCTCACCATTGAATTTGATCAATCGTTCCAGCACCACGGTGCGAGCCGGCATGTTGATCCCCAGCGCGAGGGTTTCGGTGGCGAACACGGCCTTGACCAGCCCCCGGACGAACAGCTCCTCGACGGTCTCCTTGAATGCGGGCAACATCCCGGCATGGTGCGCCGCGACTCCCCGTTCCAGCGCCTCGCGCCACTCCCAGAAACCGAGGACTCCGAGATCGCCTTCGGGCACATCAGCCGTGCGGAGGTCGACCACCCGGCGGATCTGTTCAGCCTCATCGGAAGTGGTCAGCCGCAGCCCGCCGCGGACACACTGGTTCACCGCAGCCTCGCAACCGGCTCGGCTGAAGATGAACGTGATCGCAGGCAACAGGCCGGCGCGATCCAGCCGCGCTACCACGTCTACCCGGGTCGGTGGCCGGAACCGGACTCCCCCGTCGCGCCGCCGATCCCAGCCGCTGTGGCGTTCCATCTCGTGCACCCGCTGGACGAGATGCGGGTCGACGGTGAGCTGGCCGCCAGTGGACTTCTCGGCGAACAGGTCGAACATCCGCGAGCCGACCATCATGTGCTGCCACAGCGGCACCGGCCGGTGCTCGTCGACCACCACAGCGGTGTCGCCGCGCACATCGACGAGCCACTCGCCGAACTCTTCGGCGTTGCTCACCGTGGCGGACAGGCCGACCACCCGGACGCTGTCGGGCAGGTTAAGGATCACTTCCTCCCAGACCGCGCCGCGGAACCGGTCCGCTAGGTAGTGAATCTCGTCCATTACGACGTAGGCCAGCCCACCGAGGGTGGCCGATCCGGAGTAGAGCATGTTGCGCAGCACTTCGGTGGTCATCACGACCACCGGGGCGGAGCCGTTGATCGAGGTGTCGCCAGTGAGCAGGCCGACGGCGTCGGCGCCGTGGCAGGCCACCAGGTCGGCGTGCTTCTGGTTGGACAGCGCCTTGATCGGCGTCGTGTAGAAACACTTGCGGCCCTGGGCCAGTGCCAGATGGACGGCGAACTCGCCAACCACGGTCTTGCCGGCCCCGGTGGGTGCGCACACCAGCACGCCGTGCCCCTGCTCCAGCGCCTCGCACCCCGCACGCTGGAAGGGATCCAGCTCGAAGCTCAGGCGGCCGGCGAACTCATGCAGGGCAGGGAGGACGACCCGCCGGCGCGCAGCTGCGTATGCCTCGGCAGGAGAGTTGGCCACCCTCCCAGGCTGTCACACCACCCTGTTGGTCGCCCTTCAAGTACCACCAACCCGCCTCAGGGCAGCTGCTAACTACTACCAACCCATACGGTGGCCGATGAGGTCAAAGCCGGACGGCGATTACGCCGAGTCTCCGGTGCCCTCAGTCGAGGAACCGGCGCCCTCAGCAAGGATCAGGTAAAGCGCGCGCCGCGCGTCGGCCAACACGGACTGAGCCGCATCGATCTGCGCGCGCGTGCCGTTGGTGGCGACGGCCCTGGCCGCACTGTGCACCTCGGTGATCGCGGTTCGCAGGCTGGGCGCCTGGGCATCGGACGCCGTGATCGCCGCAAACGGGTCGGTCACGCTGCGAACTGGATCGTCCAGGTACGCGCGTCCGGCATCGGTCAGCGAGACCAGCTTGCGTCCACCCTCGACTTCGACCGTGACCAGTCCCTCGTCTTCGAGTTGAGCGATGGTCGGGTAGATCGCCCCAGGACTGGGCCGCCATACCCCTCCAGTGCGGTCGGCCATGGCCTGCATCAGCTGATAGCCGTGCATCGGCTGTTCGGCTAGCAAGATCAGGGTGGCAGCGCGGACATCGCCACGCTGGACCCGGCCACGGCCGCGTCGCCCACTCCGAAGTGAGCGGTCCCGCCCCGGGAAGCGGCCCATGCCGCTGTGTCTTCGTTCGTTGTGCATCGTTGCACCTCCTTTCTCTAAAGACAGCATCACGATAGCACTCGATATATCGTGATGCAACAGAATTTTCCCCCGGAGTCGCTGAGAAGAGATGCCGTTCGTCGCTTCCAGCACGCCCGCGCAGGCGCGCGACCCTCCAGCCAGCCACGCCTACGGGGTGATGGCATTGCGGATGGCCTCGACGAGGCGCTCACCCTGCGGCGATCACGAGCTCGAACGAGCCAGCCGCTAGGGCGCACGCCAGCGCTCCGACATGGAGACATATCGGGGATCTGGCAGCGGCGCACACCCCCGGTATGTCTCCATGTCGGGGTAACTCACGCGACGACGGTGAGCGCGCCCGATTCGCAGTGCAGGGTCACCGGCAGGGTGCCCTGCGGCTCCCCATCCGCGTACACCGGCCAACCCGGGTCGCCGTCGATCCGCACGGTGGCGCCCCGCAACACGGTCACCTCTGGCTCATGGACGTGAGCACCGGTGCGTACCGACGGGAACACCCGTAACAGCCGGCGCCGGCTCACCGCGGCGATGGCGATCACGTCGAGCAGGCCGTCGGTCAGCGTGGCATCCGGGCAGATCCGCAACCCACCGCCGTAGCACGGTCCGTTGCCGACCGCTACGAGGATCGCCTCAAACTCCACGGCACGACCGCCGACCTGCACCCGCACCGGCCGGGGAGCCAGTGCGGCGAGCTCGGCCAATACCGCCAGGTCATACCGGCGCGGACCGGCGGGCCAGCGCATCGCATTGGCCCGCGCGTTCACCGAGGCGTCGAACCCGGTACACAGCACCGTGGAAAAGCACGCTGCGCCAGCGATGCGGCCCACGTCGATCCGGCGGCGCTGCCCGGACGCCAGCAACTCGGCGACGTGCTCGGCGGCCGCGATGGCATCGGTGGGCAGGCCCAGAGCCGCCGCCAGGTCGTTGCCGCTGCCGCTGGGCAGCACCGCTAACGCAGTCGCGGTGCCGGCAACGGCCTGGGCGGCAAGGTGCGCAGTGCCATCACCACCGAGAACAGCGACCACGTCATCACCGCGCCGCGCAGCCTGGGCGGCGACCCTGCTGGTGGCGGCGGCATCCGCGGTGACCGTGGCTTCCAGGCCGGGCACTGCAGCTCGCAGTGCGCTCGCCACGCCGTCAGCCACCCTGCCCGCCGCTCCCCGCCCAGAATGCGGATTCACAATCAACGTGACGCGCACGGCCCGCAATCATACGGTTCATCGAGCTCCCGCCTCGCCGCTACGACCGCTGACTGCCAGGCAGCCGCCCGGTGCGGGCGCTGGTGAACTGCGCGGCGACGTTTCTGACCTCGGCATGGGCCACGACCGCCGCGACGCGCAGATTTGCTACGACCAGTCCTACGTCGCCTCGTCGTAGCGGCGGGGGGCCGCATCGTCCGCCGCGGGCGTGGGGTCGACGTGGTGGTCGAGCGGCGAGGCTTCGTCGGGGTCGAGATCGTCCCAGCCCTGTTCGGCCCTGCGCCGGGCGACCGCGCGGTCATGCGCCCGCGCGATCAACACCGCCGACTCGAACAGCACGACCAAGGCAAAGGCCAGCGCCAGCATCGAGATCGGATCGTTGCCCGGCGTGGCCACCGCAGCCAGTACGAAGAGGCCGAACAGGATGCCACGTTGCCAGCGCTTCAACTTCGCGTAGGGCAGCACACCGACCCGGTTGAGCATGACCACCAGCAGCGGCAGCTCGAAGGTCAACCCGAAGACCGCCAGCATGGTCAGCAGGAAGCCGATGTAGGCGTCACCGGTCAAAGCGGTGATGAATTGGCCGCCACCGAGATTCGCCAGGAAGCGCAGGCCGGTAGGCACCACGTAGTAGGCGAGCACAGCCCCCGCGCCGAACAACACGCTGGCCGTACCGACAAAGCTCAGCGCGAATTTGCGCTCGTTGGCATATAAGCCAGGCGTGATGAAGGCCCATATCTGGTAGATCCAAATCGGGGCGGTCAATACCGCACCGGCGGCCAAGCCCACCTGCATCCGCAAGGTGAAGACCTCGAACGGTGCGGTCTGCAGCAGCTGGCACCGCCCCGGATTCGGGGTCAGCCGCAGCGTCGGGGGCAAGGCGCAGTACGGCTCGGTGAGCAGGTTTCCCAGGCTCGGTAAGCCGAACGGCGTCACCCCCCACCACACGAAACCCAGCACGCCGCCGACCGCGAGCGCGCACAACGCGATGAACAGCCGGTTACGCAGCTCATACAGGTGCTCCATGAGAGTCATGGAGCCATCCGGGTTGATCTTGCGTCGGCGGCGTGGGCCGGTGAACAGACGTCCCGCCGCGAAACGCATCCCGCTCACCGATCCCCGCCGTCAGCGAATGGTGCCGTCGTGATGGCGGGGTTGATGGGTCGCAGTGGTGGCCGGCCCCACCGGTGGCAGAGACTGCTGCTCGGACGCCGGCGAGCTTGCCTGATCTTCTGAATGCGAGCCTCGGGTCTCAGCCTTGAATATCCGGATGGATTGCCCGATGGACCGGGCCGCCGTCGGCAACTTGGTTGCACCGAACAGCACAACCAGCACGGCAAGGAGTATGACGAGCTCCCAGCCAGATGGAATACCCATGGTGGCCTCCTCACGCGTGCATCCAGGTGCGACTTTGATGCTACGCGGCACGGAGTGGGGACGAGCTGTCCCCGTCGCGGTGACGCCGCTGTTTCATGGCTACCCGCAGTGCGGCGATCCGCGCGGCCAGCGCTGCGGTGCGGTCGGCGAAGTGAGCGCGGCTCTGGCGCGCTGTGTCCGCAAGCCGGCGCAGCGGACCGCCCAACCGCGCCAGCACCATGAGCAGCACCACGGCACCCGCGGCGACCGCCAGCACGCTGATCAGGTAAGGCACGGCCATGACCTTATCCGGTGTGGTGAATAGCGGCGGCCGAGGACCGCTGTAAGGCTTCGAGGGCCCGCTGCGCCACCGCGGTGGCCAATCCGGGAGGGTGCCGGACAATGACGTCACCGCCCAGCCCCAGCACCAGACGCACCATCCAGTCCAGCTCGGCGTAGCGCATCCGTACGGTCGCAGTGCCACCTTCGCCTTCGATGAGCTCCTCGACCGGGTAGTACTCGCCGACCCAGCGGGCATCCGGCGCGAGCGTGAGCACCGCGGTCTGCTGATCGGGCTGGGCACGGAAGAGACCGGCAGACACGTCGGCGGGGCGGGCATGCGGTGGTGGCTGCGCCGGTTCATCCAAGGTGATGACATGTTCGATGCGGTCTAGCCGGAACAGCCGCATGTCCTCGACGGCGCGACACCAGGCTTCCAGGTAGCTGCGGCCTTCGACCAGCAGTAGACGCATCGGATCCACGGTGCGTTCGGTGATCGTGTCCCGGGACGGCGTGTAGTAGCGGATGTGCAGGGCGCGCCGGTGATCCAGCGCATCGCGCACCGTGGCGAGCGCAGCCTCTTCCCGAGTCGCCAAGCCGAGTACCACCCCGTCGGTCTGCCCCGCCGCCGCCTCGATCTTGGCCAATGCCCGGCGCACCGATCCGGTATCGGCCACCCCGGGTGCCTCGGCAAGCGCTCGCAGCGCCACGACCAGCGCGGTCGCCTCCGCCCTGGACAGTCGCAGCGGGCGTCGCATGCCGGCGTCGAAGGTGACGGTCACGGTGTCGCCCTCGAAGGACAAGTCGATCAGATCACCCGGGCCGTAACCGGGTAGCCCGCACATCCACAGCAGCTCCAAATCGCGGCGCAGTTGCCGGACCGTGATGGCGAAGTCGGCGGCCACCTCCTCGATCGGCACGCCGGGCCGGACCAGCAGGTAGGGCACCAGGGCCAGCAGCCGGGGCAACCGCTCAGTCACGCCCTCCATCAGCTGA
>DATFDO010000059.1:0-2538 GCA_035252045.1 Pseudonocardiaceae bacterium | reverse complement strand
AGCGTGCAGATCCAGGTCTTCCAGGGTGAGCGGGAGATCGCGGCCTACAACAAGAAGCTCGGCATGTTCGAGCTGACCGGGCTGCCGCCGGCGCCGCGTGGCGTGCCGCAGATCGAGGTCACCTTCGACATCGACGCCAACGGCATCGTCAACGTCTCGGCCAAGGACATGGGCACCGGCAAGTCGCAAGCCATGACCATTACCGGCGGCTCGGCGCTGCCCAAGGAAGACATCGACCGGATGATGCGCGATGCCGAGGAGCATGCCGAGGAGGACCGCAAGCGCCGCGAGGAGGCCGAGACCCGCAACCAGGCCGAGTCGCTGGTCTACCAGACCGAGAAGTTCATCAAGGACAACGACGACAAGCTGCCGTCTGACGTCAAGGACAAGGTCAACGCCGCACTGGGTGACGCTCAGCAGGCGCTCAAGGGCACCGACACCGAAGCCATCCGGGCTGCGATGGAGAAGCTGGCCACCGAGTCCCAGGCGCTGGGTCAAGCGCTTTACAAAGACAGCGCTGCCAGCGCTTCCGCAACCGGTGGTGATGGCGCGTCCGAATCGTCTGCATCGGGTGGCGAAGAGGTTGTCGACGCCGAGATCGTCGATGAGGAGCCCGGGGGCGGCAGGAAGTGAAGCGGGCGCAGCACAGTGACAAGCAACCCAGGGACGAGCAACCCAGAGTCGTAATCCGAGAC
The DNA here is from genome assembly GCA_035252045.1 of Pseudonocardiaceae bacterium. Lineage (GTDB taxonomy): Bacteria > Actinomycetota > Actinomycetes > Mycobacteriales > Pseudonocardiaceae. The sequence continues at coordinate 1,843 of DATFDO010000059.1, read as the reverse complement.
AAGCGGAGGATCGATCCGGTGACGGGTGAGGTTCGGGTCCCACCGGCGGGCGAGCAGCCCGCCGGTGACGGCGTACATGTCGACGACCGTGATTCCGAACAGGACGCGGGCGCCGCGGTGGGCGTATCGGCCGAACTCGACGCGGTGCAGGCCCAGTTGGACGAGCGGACCGGCGACTTGCAGCGCATTTCTGCCGAGTACAGCAACTACCGGCGCCGTGTGGAGCGTGATCGCCAGCTGGTGATCGACACCGCCAAGGCGCAAGTGGTGACCCAGCTGCTCACCGTGCTTGACGACATCGAGCGGGCGCAGGAACACGGCGACCTGTCCGGCGCGTTCAAGGCTGTTGCGGACAAGGTCGTGGCGGCGTTGCAGGCGCAGGGTTTGCAACCGTTCGGGACGATCGGGGATGTCTTCGATCCGGAGGTGCACGAGGCGGTGCAGCACGCCACCTCACCCGACGTGGACAAGCCGACCGTCACCGCGGTCATGCGGCTGGGCTATCGCTTCGGTGAGCGGGTGCTGCGCCCGGCGATGGTCGCGGTGACCGACGCCGGCGGCGATCCGTTTGGTGACGCCGAGCCGTATGGCGAGACTGGACACGTGCAGGAAAATTGACACGACAAGATTCAAGGCGGGAGGAGGCATCCGGTGAGTGCCCGCGAATGGCTTGAGAAGGATTTCTACGCGGAGCTGGGTGTCTCCTCCACCGCGTCTGCTGACGAGATCAAACGGGCTTACCGCAAATTGGCCCGGGAACTGCACCCGGACGCCAATCCCGGTGACGCCCGCGCCGAAGCGCGCTTCAAGTCGGTGTCCGAGGCCTACGGTGTGCTGTCCGACGCCGACAAGCGCAAGCAGTACGACGAGGCCCGCAGCCTGTTCAACGGCGGTTTCCGGCCCGGTGGTGGCTTCGGCGGCCCCGGCGGGTTCGACCTCGGAGACCTGTTCGGGTCGGGAGCCGGTCGGGCCGGGGATGCCGGCGGTCTCGGCGATCTGCTCGGCGGTTTGTTCGGCGGGCGTGGCGGGATGGCCGGTGCTGGGACCGGCCGCCCACGACGCGGCACCGATGTCGAGACGGAGGTCCGGATCGACTTCGCCGAGGCGGTGCACGGGGCCACCGTGCCGTTGCGCATCGCCAGCCCGTCGAGCTGCGGTAGCTGTGGTGGCACCGGTGCCCGCGCCGGGACCATCCCGCGGGCCTGCCCGACCTGCAACGGCACCGGGCTGGTCACCCGCAACCAGGGCGCTTTTGCCTTTTCCGAGCCGTGCCGAGACTGCCGCGGCACCGGGCGGATCATCGACGACCCGTGCACCGAGTGCGGTGGTCGGGGGGTGTCCAACCGGCACCGCACGCTGACCATGCGGATCCCGCCGGGGGTCGCCGACGGGCAGAAGATCCGGCTGGCCGGGCAGGGCGAGCCGGGGATGCGCGGAGCCCCGGCCGGGGACCTGTACGTGCTGGTGCACGTCACCCCGCATCCGGTATTCGGGCGCTCCGGTGACGATTTGACAGTGACGGTGCCCGTGTCGTTCCCCGAGCTGGTCTCGGGCACCACGGTGACCGTGCCCACGATGGACGGCACCGTGAAGCTCAAGGTCCCGGCCGGTACCAGCAGCGGTCGGACGCTGCGGGCTCGGGGCAAGGGCATCGCCCGGCGCGACGGGCGCACCGGCGATCTGCTGGTGACCTTGCAGGTGGTGGTGCCCACCAAGCTGGACCGCAAGGCCAAAGACGCGCTCGATTCCTACGCCAAGGCCACGGCGGGTGAGGACCCGCGGGCCGAGCTGTTCGACCGCGTCGACCGCGCGCCGCGAGCGGGGGCGGGTACGGGGGCAGGAC
>DATFDO010000058.1:0-4425 GCA_035252045.1 Pseudonocardiaceae bacterium | reverse complement strand
GCTCGCCCCGCTGGCGGCGCTGATCACCAGTGCGGGCAGCTTTGCGGTCCTGCACCGCCTGGCAAGTTCTCCGGAGACTGGGGGCCATCCGGAAACCGGGGGCGCGGCGCCGGCCGGCGACGGCTCGCCGCGAGTTCCCCGCCGCACCCTGCTCGCCGGCTCGGCAGTGGTTGCCGCGGGCGCCGGAGTTGCCGCGGCCGCTGGTCAGCTGGTAGCCGGCCGCAGTGGCGTCGAGGCCTCTCGCCAGGCGGTGGCCCGAATCATGCCGACGGTGCCCGCGCCGCCGATCCCACCGGGGGCGGACTTCGCCGCCGACGGCTCGCCGACCTTCATCACCCCGAACCGGGACTTCTACCGAATCGACGTCAATCTCGCGCTGCCGCGGCTGCGCGCCGAGGATTGGCGGCTGCGCATCCACGGGATGGTCGACCGGGAAACCACGCTGTCCTTCCCGGACCTGACGTCGCGCAAGCTGATCGAGCGCCCCCTGACGATGACCTGCGTGTCCAATGAGGTCGGCGGGCCGTACATCTCCACGGCGAACTTCACCGGTGTGCTCCTCGCGGACGTGCTCGCCGAGGCCGGCGTGCAGCGTGGCGCTGACCAGACGTTCAGCACGAGCGTCGACGGGTGGACGTGCGGCACGCCGACCGCTGTTCTGACCGATCCGAACCACAAGGCCATGCTGGTGATCGCGATGAACGGCGAGCCGCTGCCCATTGAGCACGGCTTTCCGGTCCGGATGGTGGTCCCCGGGTTGTACGGCTTCGTGTCCGGCACCAAGTGGATCACCGATATGGAGCTGACCACCTTCGCCGCCCGGCAGGCCTACTGGTTGCAGCGGGGCTGGGGGCAGCGGGCACCGATCAAGACGATGTCCCGGATCGACAGTCCCGGCCCGTTCGAACGGGTCAGCCCCGATACCCCGATCACCGGCATCGCCTGGGCGCAGACTCGAGGAATCGACAAGGTCGAGGTACGCATCGATCACGGTGCGTGGCAACCCGCGGAGCTGTCTACTGAAGTCAGTGTGGACACCTGGCGGATGTTCCGGCTGCGGGGTCGCTGGGCACCGGGCGCTCACGTGGCTGAGGTCCGCGCCACGGACAAGACCGGATACACCCAGACTAAAGATCGGGCTGCACCCATCCCCGACGGCGCTACCGGCTGGCACTCGGTACAGTTCACCGTCCAGTGAAGATCAGTGTCCAATGAGGACATGCTCACTGCAGCAAGAATGTGTCCTTTTCGTAATCTGCGGTGGTGAACCCGACCTCGCTGATTACCGAAGAATCACCCGTGAAGCCTGGACAAGCCGGGCTTCTGCGATGAGGAGTTGAGATCGAGTTGAGGAAGATCCAGCGGCTGGCCGCGATCGGCGCCATGGCGGCGCTGACCGCCGTGGTGGGGGCGTGTAGCAACTCGCAGGCGCCGGCTACCGGGAATGAAGCTTCCGCACCGGCCACCGAGTCGACTACCCCCAGTGCCGAGGCGACTGCGCCCACGGGTAGTGGCGTCACCAAGATCAGCGACATCTTCGGGCCGGCTTGTGATCAGGTACCCAAGGAGGGTCCCGGCTCGGCGCAGGGCATGGTCAACGACCCGGTGGCCACCGCGGCCAGCCATAACCCCCTGCTGACCACCCTGACCAAGGCCATGACCGCGGCGAACTTGGTCGACACCTTGAACAGCGCCCCGGAGCTGACCGTGTTCGCCCCGGCCGACCCGGCGTTCCAGGCTTTGGAGGCCCAGCATCCGGGCATCCTCAAGGAACTGACCACCGCTCCGGACGTGGCATCGCCGAACAGCAAGTTGGCCAAGATCCTGACCTATCACGTGGTCGGCAAGCGCTACGACGCCGCTGGCATCGTGCAGGCGGGCACCCTGGACAGCCTGGAAGGCGCCAAGATCAAAATTGGCGGCACTGCCGCGGCGCCGACGGTGAATGGCGCCACGGTGTTGTGCGGCAACATTCCCACCAAAAACGCAACCGTCTTCGTGATCGGACAAGTGCTCTCGCTGCCTGCTTCGTAACGCGTCACAGCTACTTTTCGTCAGGGGCGGCTCCGCCGGTGGAGCCGCCCCTGACCCGTGTCGTAACAATTCTGTATTGGTGCCTAGATAGCCGTTCGCTCGCTGTGCAACGGGAAGCTGCTATTCGCCCTCCGCCTGGCGGCATCGGATCGAAGACCTGCTTGCAGGGTCGAGCGTCACCATTGGCGGAGATCACTGTACGTGATTCCCGAGGAGTTGAGACGGAGTGAGAAAGATCCAGCGACTGGCCGCAGTCGGGGCTTTGGCGGCTGTGACTGCTGTCATCGGTGCCTGTAGCAACGGGGCAAGGACCGGCCACCGGTAACCAGGCCGGCGAGCCACCGACAACCAGCGCGCAGGCTGCGCCGAACCCCGGCGCCGCCACTCCGAGCACCAACGGTGTCACTCAGATCAGTGACATCTTCGGCCCCGCGTGTGACCAGGTACCCAAGCAAGGCCCCGGCTCAGCGCAGGGCATGGTCAACGACCCGGTAGCCACCGCGGCCAGTAACAACTCGCTGCTGACCACGCTGACCAAAGCGGTGAAGACGGCCAACCTGGTTGACACGCTGAACAGCGCGCCGGCACTGACCGTGTTCGCCCCGTCCGATCCGGCTTTCCAGCAGCTTGACGCCCAGCACCCGGGCACGGTCAACCAGCTGACCACCGCGTTGGCATCGCCGGACAGCAAGCTGGCCAAGATCCTCAAGTACCACGTGGTCGGTCAGCGCTACGACGCTGCGGGTCTGGTGCAGGCGGGCACGGTGGAGACGCTGGCAAGAAGCAAGATCGACATTGGTGGCACGCCGTCGGTGCCGACGGTGAACGGCGCGCAGGTGTTGTGCGGCAACATCCCGACCGAAAACGCCACCGTCTTCGTCATCGGGCAGGTGCTCACGCCGCCGGCCACGTAGTTTCATCGACGTCAGTCGACGCAGCGATCACCGATCCGAGCAGGGGCGGCTCCGTGCGGAAGCCGCCCCTGACGCGTACCGGGACCCGGGAAAGATCGCAACTTTGTTCCTGCGTTCACGAACGGCTACCGTGAACGCCTGACAGGCAGCGGTGCCTGGTTCAGACCCGGGTTTGACCACCGGTGAGGCCGGTGAGATCCGAAAGGAAGCCACGCGTGGCGGTGCATCAGCACGGTCGGTACAGCACGCCGGTTGACGACCTGCCGTCTCGCGCCGTACCCGAAGCGACGGTCGGTCGCCTGGCGGTTTACCTGCGGGTACTCACCTCGATGATCGAGCAGGGCGTCACCACGATGTCCAGCGAGGAACTTGCCGGTGCGGCAGGGGTGAACTCGGCGACACTGCGCAAGGACCTGTCGTATGTGGGTTCCTACGGCACCCGCGGGGTGGGCTACGACACCGCGAAGCTGGTGGAACACATCGAGCAGCTACTCGGGCTGACTCGCCACCACAGCGTCGCGGTGGTCGGGATCGGCAACCTGGGCCATGCGCTGGCCAACTACGGCGGGTTCCCGGACCGCGGTTTCCCGGTCACCGCGTTGTTCGACCTCGACGAGGACCTGGTCGGTGTTCCGGTCGGGGGGCTGCCCGTCGACCACGTCGACACCATCCCCGCGGTCTGCGTTGAGCGAGAAGTGACCATCGGGGTGATCTGCACCCCGGCCGCCGCCGCGCAATGGGTCTGTGATCTGCTGGTGGCCGGTGGTGTCCGGTGCATCCTCAACTTCGCGCCGGTGGTCTTGCAAGTACCCGCTGACGTCGAGGTACGCCGGGTAGATCTCGCCGTGGAGCTGCAGATCTTGTCCTTCTACCAGGCCCGCCGGTCCGGCAGCGGCGGACCGGCTGCTGCCCCGTCTAATCCGGTTGCGGTGGGCCGATGAGCCTGGTGGTCGTGGGATTGTCCCACCGCAGCGCACCGGTCGAGGTGCTTGAGCGGGTCGCAGTGCCCGCCGCGGACACCGCCAAGGTGCTGGCTCAACTGCTCGAACGCGAGCACGTGGCGGAGGCGTTGCTGCTGTCCACCTGCAACCGTGTCGAGGTCTACGCGGTGGTGACCGCCTTCCACGGCGGGCTGGCCGACATCACTGATGTGCTGGCCGGTCAATCCGCTGCTGCGCTGGATGAGCTGTCCGATCACCTGTACGTGCACTACGCCGCGGCCGGTGTGGAGCACTTGTTCTCGGTGGCGGCGGGCCTCGACTCGATGGTAGTCGGGGAGCCGCAGATCCTCGGTCAACTGCGTAGCGCCTATGCGGGGGCCGAGCAGGCCGGCAGCGTTGGGCGGGCCCTGCACGAGGTCGTGCAGCAGGCGCTTCGGGTCGGCAAACGGGTGCATGCCGAGACCGGCATCGATGCGGCCGGCGCATCGGTGGTCACCGAAGCGCTCGCCGCGGTGGCGGACGAGTTCGCCACGCCC
>DATFDO010000057.1:0-15323 GCA_035252045.1 Pseudonocardiaceae bacterium | reverse complement strand
AGTGGTTCTCGGGCTCGCCACCAAGGGTCTGCTGGCCACCATCTCGCTCATCGTCGGCGGAGTCCTGATCGGGGCTGCACTACGCGGGGGCCGCAGTTCCTCGACGATCACCGTGGTCGTCGGTGCACTGTTCCTGCTTTCCGGCCTGGCCAACCTCGCCGTGCTCGACACAACGTGGAACCTGCTGGCGTTCCGGCTGTCGAACGTGATCTTCAGCTTCATCGCTGGAATGTTGCTGCTGTTCCTTGGCGCTTATGGCCGCTTCAGCGGCGGTTTGTCTGCCGATAATCCCTATTACCAGCAGCGGCACCGCAATGATGCGCCATCGCACCCTGAACAGACCACGCACCAGGACGGCGACGTCGATGACGCCACGCTGGCCGCCGCCGAGTTGGCAGTCGCCGAGGGACATGCCACGCCGGAGCAGGAGTGGCTGGTGTTCGAGGACGCCCGGCGCCGTGCCTATGAGGCGCACCTGCACGCTTGGGAGTCCTACGAACGGGTCCGTGCCCACGAGGCGGATGCGCCGGTACCTGCCTACTGGCAGGGCTCCTCCTACCGGCCCTGGTCGAGCGGCGCGAAACGGAAGCCAGGTCGTCGCGTCCACTGACCGCCCGCGGTTACACCGAGCCAGGCGGGGCGAAGATCTGCACCTCACCGTGCGCTTCCCGGACCTCCAGCTGCGGCAACGGCGGAGGCGGGGTGGGCAGCTGGTGTGCGATCAGTTCCCCGCTCAGCGCGAATGAGGTGTTGTGGCACGGGCAGTCCAACCGCCGGGCCGGCGCGTCCAGAGCCAGCCGGCAACCCAGATGCGTGCAGACTCCGGACACTGCGCGCAACGCGCCTCCGGAGCGAGCCACGAACCCGACCACCGTGCCGATGTCGAAGCTGCGCACGGCACCCTCAGTCAGCTCTGCGCTCGCGCTCACCGTGCGCCACTGACCGGTGGTGGGAACCAACGTCTGCTCCCCACCGCCGGCCGGTGCCGGACCTCGGCTGGTGAGTGCGTGGTCGGCTACCGCCCCGACCGCCGCGGCCGCCGCAGCGAGTGAGGTGGCTTGCACCAGCCGTCGCCGGGTGCCGTCCACGGCCCGCCGGGGCCTCGTCTGGAGCGCCTCGGCCGGCTCCGGGGTCAGCTCATCGGCGAGCCGCCGGTGCAAGTCAGTGACAAACTGTTCTCGCGGCACCGCGCTGCCCGGTTGCCCGGCCCGCAGGGTGATCGCCGCGCGCAGCTGACCGGCGTCGGTGTCGTCGGCACGAAACGACCGCGGGCGCCGGCCGCGCAGTAGATCCGCGATGAACCGGCGCGCACCCCGTGCACTCACCTGTCCACCTCCATCAGCTCCGCGGCCCGCCGCAACGCCCGATGTTGCAGCACCTTGGCATACGCGACGCTCACCCCCAACGCGGCGGCGGCCTCGCGCACCGAGCAGGACTCCAAGAACCGTAACTGCAAGACGCGTCGGTACGGCTCGGGAAGCTCGGCCAGGATCGCCGCCGCTCGACCCGCGGCGTCGGCGCTGGCGGCGGAGTCCACCGCCACCGGCTCGAGGTCATCGTCATCGTCGAGCGTGGTGATCTCGCGACCCAGCGTGCGCCGCCAGTAGCCCGCCAGCACAGTTCGCGCGGTGGCCACCAGGTAGGCCCGCACCTCTGGCGCACTGGCCGACACCCGCAGCGGGCGCAACGCCGCCAGGAACACCTCCGCGGTCAGGTCCTCCGCATCGGGCCGGTTGCCGACCTTGGCGTACATCAACCGGTACACCCGGTCGACGTTGTCCCGGTATACGGCCTCCCAGTCCGGGTAGAACTCGTCGCTGACCACACGTAACTGTGGCGCCGGCGCGGACCGCGCGGCAGCCGCTCCACTCCCACGAGTGGTCGCTGCCCAATCCCGCCCGGTTCGCGCCATGACGAGCCACCCTCAGTCGTACCCGCCGGTCTCATCTACAGATAGGCACCCGGGTTACACCTCCGGGTTCACAGACCCGGCTCATGACCAATATCTGGCACCTGCGGTCCTACCGCGACCGCGACACCCACATTGCTGCCGCGGTGTGGTCAAGTTTCACGCCGGGTGCCGCTGCCCGTGGTGCTCCTTGCGTGCCCGGGAAGGCCCCTGCGGCTGCAAACCGTGCACCACGGTCCGGGCCCAACCGTGTACATCACCCTGGCGCCGAACTGGCACACCTAGACCCGGCCGGGCACCGCTCGAGCTGCTCCATCCGCTAAGCGCGTCAGCCCGCATGATCAACGGCACACCGACGCGATCACCTTGTTCAGCCGGGGCGCTGGTTTGGCTTCCACGTTGTATCCGGGGTTATCTGCAGCAAGGGCAACCTCGGTGCAGATGGCTTTGCCGTTGCTGCCTTGCGGGGCGGTCGCGATTGCCATGTCCACCGCGTTCATGCAGGTGTGCGTGGTGTAGTTCCACTGCCACTGGCCGCCGAGTTGCATGGCGTTGACCGGCAGCCCAGGCCATGCCTCTCGCAGGAGGATGTCACCAGCAGGTGGGCGGGCAACGCACGCGTCTCTGGCCGCCGGGGGGTCGGTGACGTCCGTGCCCGTCGCCGACGACGCCCCTTGTGTCGCGGGCTGCGTGTTCGGCGATGAACCGCCAGGCTGGGCCGGGCTGTTGGCGATGCCGATGATCACCAGCAACCCGAACACTGCGGCAAGAACCCAGGGCCACTTACGGCGGTTCTTCTTCGCCGGAGCAGACGGAGCAGCCGAGGGTGCGGTGGACGGCGTCTGGGCAACCGGGCTGGTCATGGTTGGGTCCTCCGGACAAGCGGCCGAGGTGCGGATATGTCGCTTGCCGGATCGCTGCCCGTGTCGCTGCTGTTACGGACAGTGCACTGTCCGGGTTCCAACGACGTCGTACACGTTCAGGTATTAGCCGGGTCGGGGCTAGCTCGGTCGGGCCACGGTGTGATTCGGACGCTGGTCTTGGCGCCGTGCACGTTCCTGCGAGCGTGTTTGAGAACGATCACGTGTCGGGGTGCCGACACTGTCGGGCGCGGGTCCCGCGGTCAGAATGTGGCGATCGGGTTGACCGGGCTGCCGGACGTACCGGCGAAGCGGACCGGCGCGACTGCGAGGTGGAAGTCCCATTGGCCGAGCTCGGCAGCCGTCGTCGCGCACACCTCCAGGTCGCAGTTGTCGAGCAGCCACAGACCCATCGCAACGAGGCTCACGGCGTGAACCGGCATCAACACGTCTTGATACCCCGACGGCGCAACGTCCTGGGGGTGTCAGCGCCGATCAGCGCGACCTGCCGGTCATGCAGCCACGGCAGGCAGGACGCGTGCCAGCCGCCTGCGCGAAACCGCTGGCCGCACCGGCCTCGTGCCGGACGCGGCCATAGCCGGTCCGCAGGAGTACCGCATCGCCGGATCGCACCCGCACACCCTGGCGACGCTCGGCTTCCTCGAGATCGTCGGGAAACACCCCCTGCCCCGGTTCCAACCACGGCACATCGCGGACCCTCGCAATGTCCAGCAGGACACCACGCGTGATGATCCCGTTCGCCGCCGCCGTGACGGCCGCCCACGCCGATCCCGTTGCGGCGTCGCGCCGCCGCCAGCCGGACGTCGTCGGTCACGTGGTTCAGAGTGCCGAGCTCGTCGTCGTCGCCCCACTGTCCCCAGTTCGACAGCGTGTTGAAGTACCCGAGCACGTCGTCCTGGGTGGGCATCGGTCGCCCTGCCGTGATCTCAGCATCGACTCCTCCGGTCCTGCGGTTGGAGGCACTACTCTTACTGCGACACCTTGCACATTGCACGCGATATGTCGCCTGCGATGTCTTGATCGCTGAAGTGCGCCGGTGACCGGTGGGGGCTGCCTCCGGCGTGGGCGAGGCTGCCCGCCAGCGCGAATCGGGCAATGGCTCCCAGGTTCACAGACCAGTCCAGCCGCCCTGCACCATCGTCTGGAAGCGCCATTCGCCGCCGGTCTTGACGAGCAGGTCGCCATACCTCACGGGTCGCACCACGTCGCCGCAGGTGATCTCAGCGTCGGTGACGACGAACACCAGGGAGTCGGAGATGAAATGCGGGGTGCGGATCGACCGCCAGGACACCTCGTTGTTCGGCGCACCCATCACCTCGGCCATCTGCGAGATGAACTCCTCGCGGGTGCACTGGCTGGCGGAGCCGGCTCCCTGACCGTCGTCGGTGACCTCGTTGAGCGGGAACACCGCCATGTCCGCCATGGCATCGAATTGACGGCGAGCGGCCAGCGCATCGTAGGTGTCGAACCAGGCGAGTACGGCGGTCTCGTCGTCCGGAGTGGGAACGAATCCGCACGCCGGAGGAAGGACGCTGGTCACGGTGAGCTCCTCTGGTCGGTAACTTCGTACGCTGTACAGAATACGCTCGATCGCATCGTCGAGTTCACTGCCGCTCGATGAGCGCCGCCAGCCCGTCGAGGACACGGCCCAGTCCGAAGCTCCAGGCATGCTCGGCACTCCAGGCGGAGCCGTGGGCCGCTCCCGCAGCGGCCCTGACCCGGACCGCGGTCGCAAACCGTGCTGGGTCAACCAGCCGGGCAAGCAGCGGCCCGTGCACCGCCCACCACTGCTGATCGTCGACGTCGCTGTCACGCCGGGCAGCTCGCGCGGATCCGGCATCGATCGCATACATGCGCACGAAGCCAAGGACATACCCGACCGCGGCATCCTGCTCCACGTCCGGCAGACCCAGGCCTTCGAGGGCCCTGAGCTCATGCTCATACTTCGCCAGCTGGCCCGGCCCCAGCGGAGGGCGGTTCGAGGCCACCCGCACAGCCCACGAATGGGCTTCGAACAGCGCGCGGTTCTCTTCGGCTATGGCCGTCACACGGCTTCGCCATCCTTGCCCGCTGGTGTCCTGCCGCTGCATCGCGGCGTACACCGAATCGAGCATCAGATCGAGAAGGAGACCTTTCGTCGGCACATAGGTATACAGCGTCATGGCCGCCACGGAGAGCCGATCAGCTAGCCGGCGCATCGACACCGCGACCAGCCCGTCGCTATCGGCAAGCGCGATCGCGGCGTCCACCACGGCGTCGACGCTCAACCGCTGAGCCGGACCATGGCGCGCCGTTACCGGCTGTCGCCACAGCAGCGCAAGGGTCCGCGCCGGATCGGCATCGCCTGTACCGACGCCCGCCATCTCAACACCCTTTCCCGTTCCCCGCAGAACCGACGGTGGCCTGCAGTCACATAGCACACGCAGGCAGTCGGGGTCGGCGATGATATCGATCTCATGGATCCAGTCGTGGCGATCGTGAAAGCCATCGGGCTCGCCAAGGCGTCCCATGCCGCCCGCCCCGGTGTAACCCCGGCTCCTATCCGTTGGTGAGACCCGCATCAGCGGGCCACCAGCGGAGAGGGACGATCACTATGCGCCTGTCGAGAACCAAGCTTGTGCTGACGGCGGTCGGGGCCATCGCGGCAGCGGCGATCACTGCCGGATGTAGCGGTCCTGCTGCCGCCGGTGCGACGCCCGCACCCACAGCGGCGGGCGAGCAGCCGATGCCGGGGATGTCGATGCCGCAAGGCGGCTCCGGTGCGGCGCCGGCTCAGGACGCGCCGGTGGCCACCAACACCGTGGCCATCCAGAACTTCGCGTTCTCGCCGGCGATCGTGACCGTCAAGGCCGGCACCACGATTACCTGGACCAATCAGGATCAGGATCCGCATACCGTGACCGCGATGTCCGGGCCGTTTCATTCCCCGACACTGATCACCGGCAAGTCGTTCCAGTACACCTTCACCACCCCCGGTCATTACGACTACCTGTGCACCATCCATCCGTTCATGACCGCCACCGTGGTGGTGACCCCATGAGCACACCGTCTCCCACGCAAGACGGGCCTGACGGCCCGGCCGGCATGAGCCGGCGCCAGCTGCTGCGGCACACGGCGTGGTTCGGCGCGGCGGTGGTGCTCACCGTCACCGGCGGCGAGGTGATCAGCCACCTCGGTGGCGGACCCGCCCCCGCAGTGGCCGCTGCCCCGCAAGACCCGCACGCCCTGCGGTTCGTGCAGATCAGCGACAGCCACCTGGGCTTCCACGGGCCGGCGAACACCGACGTGACCGGCGCGTTCGACCACGCCATCGATCAGGTCAACAACCTTGGATTCCGCCCGGACTTCGTAATGCACACCGGCGACCTGACTCACCTGTCGACCCCCGCCCAGTTCGACCAGGTTCGCCAAATGATGCGCGGGCTGCGCACCGGGCAGGTGTTCACCGTGCCCGGTGAACACGACTCGGTCGACGACCACGGGCAGAAATACCGCGCCACGTTCGGCGCGGGCACCCACGGGGACGGCTGGTACAGCTTCGACGTCAAGGGCGTGCACGTCATCGCCCTGGTCAACACGCTGGCTTTGGAAAAGCTCGGCCACCTCGGAGCCGACCAGCTCGACTTCGTCCGCAAGGACGTCGCCGGCCTGTCCAGCGATACACCCATCGTGGTGTTCAGCCACATTCCCCTGTTCGCGATGTACCCGACGTGGGGCTGGGGCACCGACGACGCCACCCAGGCGCTGAGCTATCTACGCCGGTTCGCCTCGGTGACCTGCCTCAACGGCCACGTCCACCAGCTGTTCAGCAAGACCGACGGCAACGTCACCTTCTACAGCGCCACCACCACCGCCTACCCGCTGCCCCATCCCGGCCAGGGCCCAGCCCCGATTCCGGTCACATTGCCCGCCGGGCAGCTGGGAGCCGCGCTGGGAATCCGCGACGTCACGTACCGACCAGGCCAGCACTCCCTGGCGATCCGCGATCGGAAACTGAACGACTGGAGGCCCGCGTGACAGCCATCCCGTCACAGCTGCTGGCGCGCGTCGGCGCCGCCGGCTGCCTCGCGACCAGCGGGGTCATCCACGCCGAGCTCTACCTGCACGGCTACCGGACCCTTCCCGGAGTCGGCCCGGCATTCCTGCTACAGGCCAGCGCCGCCTTCGCGGTGACCTTGCTGCTACTACTCACCCCCACCGCGATCCCCCGGCTGACCGCCGCGGCAGTGACCCTCGGCGCCCTGGGCGGCTTCGCCGCATCCCGCACCATCGGAGTGTTCGGGTTCATCGAATACGGCCTGCAACCCGCACCCCAGGCACTGATCAGCGTGCTCGTGGAGGTGGCCACGCTGGGACTGCTCGCCATCCCGCTGCTGCACCGTCGAGCCCCTGGTCGGGAGGACCACCCTGCCACGATGACCGATGCCCTCGCTGCCGGCACGCGTACTCTCGGGCGCAACGCTTACTCAATGCCGAGGAAGGAGTTGTAATGGCGGGTTTGACCGGCTGGCATCTGCTGATCCTTCTCGTCGTGGTGGTGCTGCTATTCGGCGCGAAACGACTACCTGACATGGCCCGGGCGGTGGGCCAGTCCATGCGGATCTTCAAAGGCGAGATAAAGGGCACCACGCCCGGCCAGCACACCGGAATTCAGGGACAAGAGCCCATGGGCGGCCCCACTGAACAGACCAACCAAACTCCGGACCAGTGATTCGAGGACAAACCGGTGTTCGATCTGAGTATCGAGAAGCTGCTCATTCTGGCAGTGGTCGCGCTGTTCGTGCTGGGCCCTGAGCGACTGCCCACCGCGGCGATCTGGCTGGCTCGAACCCTCCGGCAGCTCAAAACCTTCGCCACCGACGCGAACCAGAAATTGCGTAACGAACTCGGTCCGGAATTCGACGAGATTCGCGCCCCACTGAATGACCTCCGCAGCGATCTGGCTGGCTTGCGAACCTGGCGCGATCCCGGCGCAGCTGTCATGCATCATCTAACCGACGAGCCGATCACACTCCACCACCCGCCACCACCTCTCACCGGAAGCAAGCGCCCACCATTCGACCCGGACGCAACCTGACGCAACGGATCGTCGAGAGTGCCGGGGTCAGCAGGCCTTCTGGTAACTCGACCACGCCGCCTCGGCCAGCCGTGCCACCGCAACCAACCTCTCGCTCCCCACGCTCGATCTTGCTCAGCCAATCCTCGGTGCGACCCACCAAGTTCGCCAGAACAACCCACGACAGTCCGCGACGATGCCGGTAGAAGGCAATACGCTCGCCAATACTGAGCTGATCACCCGCCCCACGCATGACCACACGCTTGCAGCGGCATTGGATCCACCCGCCCATCAGCTCGACCCAGACCGGAGGGTGGATGAATTTGGATAAGGCAGCCAACTCGAGACCGTATAAATCCGTCAGGTTTGCATCAGGCCAGTGACTTTGACGTTAATGATGGCTGTAACCTTAGGCGGGCTCAGGCAAAAACAAGCGCAGACACCGGCGGTGACGCGCCGGACCCTGCTCAATTGCTAGATCGCACGTTCGCCCACCCGGCAGGGATGTTGCTCCTGCGTAGCGCGTCAAATAATTCCACTACCGCTTTGCAATGGTTCCCACTTTGGCCGTTTTCGCATCACCTCTGGGAGTTGCTCCACAAATCCAAACATCGAACTTGTCGAACTCCGGCATACTCTTCAGTTCCAGTTCGAAGGTTGCCAGTGGCTTGAAAGCTGCCATCCAGTTGTCAGTGGGTGGTTTGAAGTCGAACTTTTCGATCTCCCAGCCACCGCGCATCTCACCGACCCATGGGTAGTTGCGTGTGATCTCTGCAAAGATTTCGGCCTTGCTCCGGAGTTGAGCGAACTTCAGCATGCGCTTTCCTCTCTGTGAGCGAGCACGATGCACGCCATGTGCGGCCGATGTGCCTGCAGCGCGATCGGGCCTGGCCTTGCCAACGACCGGCCTCCCGAGCCCTGGTCGCCCCAGCTGACCCATCCCCTCGACCTGCTACGCAGCGGTGGTCCGGCCGAACGTACTTGCATCTGTACTTGCATCGACCCTCATAAGGTAAGACTTATTGCCACCTGCTGGCATCACTGTCGCCTAAACGGCGCAGTGGCAACACCCGATTGCGGGTTTGGATCCACCGGCCCGTCGCCCAGTGCTGCATCATGACCCGGTCCGCGCGGGTCGGCCCGGCGGCCGCAGTGATTTGACGCGCACCTAAGCCGGCCCCAGGTGACGCCTCTTGCTGCATCCGCAGAGTCTCGTAGACGTCACAGTGAACGCAGCGTCGCCTCCCCGGCGCCGCAGGTCCACCGCATCCCGCACACCGGTGATCGATCCGGTGATCAGACAACGTGCAGTTGAGTTGATCTACCTGTGGACGCCCAGCACCACTGGCAAGCGTGGGCCGCTGAATAGGCTGCGACGGCCGGGAACAGTCGGACAAGCCCGGAGGCAGCGAAAATCGGCCCACGACCTAGTCGGTGCTGGTCGCCGCCGTTCGTGCTGCGTGGCGGGTCAAGGATTCGAACCTTGGAAGGCATCAGCCGACGGATTTACAGTCCGCTCCCATTGGCCGCTCGGGCAACCCGCCTGGTAGCCGGATGCACCGGCCGCTGGCCACGATACACAGTCGGTGACATCGAGTGGTAAGGGGCCTGGCGAGTATGGTCGGCACCGGCACGCACGCAAGGAGGCCACGGTGGCGGATCCGTCGTTCGATGTAGTCAGCAAGGTTGACCGGCAGGAAGTGGACAACGCGCTCAACCAAGCCGCCAAGGAGCTGTCGACCCGGTTCGACTTCCGCGGCACCGGGGCCAAGGTGATCTGGGCCGGTACCGAGGCGATGACGATCGAGGCCGAGACCGAGGAGCGTTGCCGCGCCGCCATCGACGTGGTCAAGACCAAGCTCGTCAAGCGCGGCATCTCGCTGAAGGCTTTCGAGATGGACGAGCCGGCTGTCTCGGGCAAGATCTACCGCACTACCGGGCGCATCCTGCAGGGCATCAGCCAAGACAAGGCCAAGGAGATCGCCAAGGCAGTGCGCGACGAAAAGCTCAAGGGCGTCCAGGCCCAGATCCAGGGCGATCAGCTGCGCGTCTCAGGCAAGAAGAAAGACGATCTACAGGCAGTCATCGCCCTGCTGAAGGGCCGCGACTTCGGCGTCGCCTTGCAGTTCACCAACTATCGGTGATTCCGCTCCTCATTGTGCCCTGACCGGAATCGGAGGGTCGTCGCGCAGATGACACGCGCCTCATCCCCCTCGATCACATCGCTCGTTTCCAGCGGACTTCTGCCCGCGCAACCAATGCGTCGTCCAAGTAGCGCGTTACCGTATGCCGTACTCCGTGCGCAGAACGTGGTACCACACAGATCCCTCGAGTCGTTACGATTCACACCGCAATCGTCACCTCAGAACCCATCGAGTGAAACTATCGATGAATTTCGGGTGAACACCGAGTAACGCCTACCGGCAGCCGGGTGAAGCGCTTTTGAAGAGCTGCGCCATGTTGGACGGATTTGCGACGACGGCCACCTTGTGCTTGCCGTATGTGTTGGCATGTGTCCGCTTGGTAGCACCCAGCACGGCCCGCTGCGTGGTGATTAATGCTCGCCTACCCTATCGTGTTCGTGTGAGTATCGATTTTCCGATCCTCCTTGTCGGGCTTCAAGTTTCCGATCACGGTCCGGATGCGCGGGTCGTCGCAGTGACCGGTGAGGTGGACGCGCTGACTGCTCCGATGCTTGCCGCCTGCTTGTCCGCGCAGCTCGCCGTCGCCCAGACCACCGTAGTAGATCTTGATGGTTTGAAGTTCCTGTCATCTGCAGGTCTTCGAGTGCTATTCGAGGTCAACGAACTTGCGATCGAGCGGAACCGCCAACTGTGGTTTGTGTGCAACTGCCCAGTTGCCAACCTGACCCTGGAAACAACGGGATTGCGTAACCACTTGCCTTTCGCTGACGATGTTATAGATGCGCTGAGCAACACATTCTAACAGAATCCGGCCCAGGTCGGTTGCTGTCGCGAACTCGACAGCAGTCGACATTTGGAGGGGTTTGCAGGCCGCTAGCGTCGAGTTCACGACATCGACGTGGAAATACGCTCAAATTCCAAGCTGCAGCACGTAATCCCTGGTTATTCAATCACTCAAACGCCCGCGGGACGCGGCCCGGTACAGCGGCGAACTGCGGTACGGACCGATCACGCCGCGGTATGGTGACCGAGCGGGCTTGCGGCCAGGGGTTTGAGCGAGCCGGGCGATATCCGGTACAAACGACGACGACTACCGTCGGCCCACCACGACCAAGGACGAACATGGTTAGCGTTGCTGAGCCGCAGCGCCCAGGCCACGCCCCGTGGCCGCCACCGTCCGTGACGCAGTTCACCAGTTGTCGGTGAAAGGCATCGTGCTGGCCGGCGGCGCCGGCACCCGGCTACATCCGGTCACGAAGGCGGTCTGCAAACAGCTGCTGCCGGTGTACGACAAGCCGATGGTCTACTACCCCTTGTCGGTGCTCATGCTGGCCGGGATTCAAGACATCCTGATCATCTCCACGCCGTCGGACCTGCCTTTGTTCCGCCGCCTGCTCGGGGACGGCAGCACGCTGGGGCTGCGGTTGAGCTACGCCGAGCAGGCCCAGCCCAACGGCTTGGCCGAGGCGCTCGTGATCGGCGCCGATTTCATTGCACACGACTCGGTCGCGCTCGTGCTGGGTGACAACATCTTCTACGGTCCCGGGTTCTCCCGCCGGCTCCGCAACTGCGTGGCCGGTCTGGACGGTTGCGTCCTGTTCGGCTATCCGGTCAAGGATCCGCAGCGCTACGGCGTCGGCGAGGTGGATGCCAGCGGGACGTTGATCTCCATCGAGGAGAAGCCCGCCGTACCCCGCTCGAACAAGGCGATCACCGGGCTGTACCTCTACGACAACGACGTGGTGAAGGTCGCTCGCTCACTGACCCCGTCGGCCCGCGGCGAGCTTGAGATCACCGACGTGAACATGCACTACGTGCGGCAGGGCCGGGCCGCGCTGATCGACCTGGGCCGCGGATTCGCCTGGTTGGATACCGGAACCCATGAATCGCTGCTGGAGGCCGGCCAGTACGTGCAGGTCCTCGAGCACCGTCAGGGGGTCCGGATCGCCTGCCTGGAGGAAATCGCGTTGCGGATGGGCTTCATCGGCGCTGACGCCTGCTATGCCCTGGGCCTGGCCATGGCGAGCTCTGGCTACGGCCAGTACGTCATGGACATCGCCAGGTCGATCTGACAGACCTGACCGGTCCCATCAGGACAACCGGCGGCGTGCCATCTCCTCCAGGCGCTGCACCCGCTCGGCGATGGGCGGGTGGGTGGAGAACAGCCGTGCGGCCCCCTCACCCGGCCGGAACGGGTTAGCGATCATGAGGTGGGATTGCGCGGCCAGCTGCGGCTCAGGGCGAAGCGGCGCCAGCTGGGTACCGCGCTCCAATTTGCGTAGTGCGCTGGCCAGCGCCAGCGGGTCACCCGTGAGCGTCGCGCCGGACGCGTCGGCCTGGTATTCCCGCGATCGACTCACCGCCATCTGCACGATACCGGCGGCGATCGGGCCGAGCAGCGCGATGAACAGCATCGCGAACGGGTTCGGGCGATCCTCATCGCCTCCGCCGAACAGTCCGGCGAACATGGCCAGGTTCGACAGTGCCGTCACCATCCCGGCCAGGGCGCCGGCGACGGAGGAGATGAGGATGTCCCGGTTGTAGACGTGTGACAGCTCATGACCGAGCACTCCGCGCAGTTCCCGCTCATTGAGCAATTCGAGAATGCCGAGGGTGCAGCACACTGCGGCATGGCGCGGGTTGCGGCCGGTGGCGAAGGCATTGGGGGCCTGGGTCGGGCTGACGTACAGCCGGGGCATCGGCTGGCGGGCGTCGGTGGCCAGCTCCCGAACGATCCGGTACATCATGGGCTGCTCGGCCTCGGACACCGGCTGAGCACGCATCGCACGCAATGCCAGCTTGTCCGAGTTGAAGTAGGCGTAGGCGTTCATCCCCAGCGCGAACACCACCGCGATGAGGATTCCGGTGCGGCCGAAGGGCACCCCGATCAGCACGACCAACGCCGACAGCCCGCCAAGCAGCAGCGCAGTCTTCAGCCCGTTGAAGTGGTTGTGCACAGCGGTCAGCCTCCCGTTGCGATCGGGTTCTGATCAGTGCAACGTGGGAGGCCGATGACGGGTTCCAGCGCGTTGTAGCGCAGCGACATCCGGCACGCTAGCGCGGCACGCTGGAGATCTCCCGCAGCCAGATGGCAATTTCCGCGGTCTGGTCGTAGCGGGTATGCGCTGGCTGGTCAACCAGCCAGGCTCCGCTCGGGTGCTGAATGTCCACCAGGTGATCCGCGATGGTCGCGGCCAGCTCGAAGCCGCGGGGGTCGCCGGTGATCCTACTGAGGATGGCAGCACCCCAGGCGACCTTGTGGCTGGTATGACACGAACGCATGTTGCCTTTGCAGGACAACGCATAGTCGAGGTAGCCGCAGGCCGCCTGCAGGTATAACTCCTCGCTTGTCGCTTCGAACAACTTGGCCAAAAAGGCGATCGGGTAGCCCACCATGAAATATGCCTGGTCAGGCTCATCCGTACGCACCACATGGAACGCGGCGGTATCTTCCGAGAAATTACGAACGAGGTTGCCAGAGTGGTCCAGACGCAGAAATAGGCCGAAATCGAGGTCCGGCTGCATCGTCAGCAGCCGCGCTAGCCAGTGGCCAGCGCCATGTGCTCGCTCGAGGTCACCGAAGTACAAGCACACCAGCCCGAGGTGCGCGTTAGTCAGGGCGTCCGTTCCACTCTGCTCCCGGCGGACCGTGCCGCCGGTCAGGAAACCGCGCTGCGCGGGATCGTATCCGGATTGCAGGTAGTCAAACGCCGGATAGGCGATATCGAAGTAGCCCATCCGTTGCGCGGCCATTGCGATCCAGCCATTCGGATACGTCCAGTATTCAGCGAAAGCAGGATTGTCACTTTTATGATCGGCGGAGGTGGTGAAGTCATGGTCGGCGCGCATGAACCTGCGATGAACGAACTGGAGAAGGCGAGCCGCCTCCCGAGTTCGGCCTACCAGCTGTAATAGGTACGGGGACTTGTAGTAACAGGCCAGATCATCGACCTGCGCGCCGTAGGAGCCGTCGTCGCGAAGCTGGGCCGCTAGACATTCCACAGCCCGATCAGCGGCCCACTCGTACTGCTTCATCATCGCCTCCCCTGGCCCGAGTACTGCGACCGTAGCGAAGCGCCACCGTATCCGCCCCGGAATTAGCGGACCAGCGCGCAGCGCGACACGACACGGCGTACGCGCAAGCGCGACACGCCGGGGTGGGGATCAGAGCTCCAGGGTGCAGCATCTAGGGCCGCCACCGGCCCGGCGCAGTTCGGAGACGTCGACGAAGACCGGCTCGAAACCGCGGGCGGCCAGGGCACGGCCAAGATTTTCGGCTTCCACGGGAAGCACCACAGAGCCGCCGTCGGACACCCCGTTGAGTCCCAGGCACGCCGCATCCGCGGCGCCCGCGATCACCGCATCCGGGAACAACCGGGCCAGCACCCGTCGCGAGCCGGGGGAGAACGCCGGCGGGTAGTAGGCGATCAGCGGATCCGACGGCGCGTCATCGAGCACCAGCAGGCAGGTGTCGAGGTGGTAGTAACGGGCATCGACCAACTGGAGCGAGACCACCGGAACCCCGAGCACTTCCTGCGCTTCGCGGTGGGCAGCCGGCTCGGTGCGGAATCCGGTACCGGCCAGCAGCAGCGAGCCGGTCCACCTCAAATCGCCGGCTCCCTCGTTGACCGCACTGGGCATCACCACCCCGGGCGCGCCGTGCGCGGCGAACCAGCGCCGGTAGTGCTCCGCCTCAGCGGCTCGTTCCGCGTTACGGAACCGGGCACCCAGCACGGCACCGTCGATCACGGTGCCGGCGTTGGCCGCGAAGACCATGTCCGGCAGGCCCGGCTCGGGATCGATCACCTCTACGGTGTGCCCCAGCGCGCGGTAGGTGTCGGCGAGCGCCGTCCACTGGGTCATCGCCCGCGCGGCGTCGACCGGCCGGCTGGGGTCCATCCAGGGATTGATCGCGTAGCTGACCGCGAAGTACCGCGGCGGGCACATCAGGTACCGGCGCGCGGTACCGACCCGCGGTGGATTTACCAGCATCAGGGCTGACGACATGAATCGATGGTAACTCGGCGATTGTTCGGCATTCAATGTAGCTATTATGCTCACCGACCGACAAAATGTTGCGTATGGATGCCCTCGACCGGCAGATCGTGGCGCGGCTGGTGGCCGACGCGCGTTCCAGCTATGCGGAGATCGGCGGCGTAGTCGGGTTGTCCGCACCCGCCGTCAAGCGCCGGGTGGACAAGCTGCTCGACACCGGCGTGCTACGCGGCTTCACCGCCGTGATCGATCCTGGCGCGCTCGGCTGCGGCACCGAGGCCTTCGTCGAGGTGCACTGCCGGGGCAACGTGGCGCCGTCCCGGATCCGGGCCGGCCTG
>DATFDO010000056.1:0-7015 GCA_035252045.1 Pseudonocardiaceae bacterium | reverse complement strand
TACTACAATCGCAAGAGACCGCACAGCGGGATAGGCAACCTCGCCCCGTGCGAGGCCGAACACAACTGGTACCAGGAATTCGACAAAGAATTGCCGGACGCGGGATAATTACAGTGTCTACGAAAGCGGTAGGTCTCCAGTTGTATGAGCAGCCGTCCTTGCTTATTTTATCCGCAGTTGGTGGTCATTGGGTATCGTCGTTTTGAAACTCGGTGTCGATGGCGGTCAGAGCGCAGGCTCGAAGTGCGTCGGCGGCACGGCGGGCTTGATCGCGAGTCAGATCGACACTGTATTGACGGATAGTGACAGTGACGTACGGATCCAGGTCGTGCGCTTGTACCGTGAGCAGTTCTTCGCCGGTCACCGTGTGCAGGAATACCGAGGCAATCACGATCTTCTCCGCTCTACGCCGCGGTAGCCAGCGCCGCCGCCTATTTTAGATGTGTGGTGGTGTTTCCAGAACAGAGGTGATCGACTGGCTTTCTGATACACCTTTCAGCGTTGAAATTGGTTCCGTGCCCTGGCCACCCCACCACGGAGACGGTCCGCCACCTGCCGCGCTGCCTGGCAACGCCGCGGCTAGTCCGTGACGGACCTGAGCGGGGCGTCAGGCGGGACTGCGCGAGCTAAGGCGCGTAGCGCCAGGATGCCAGCCAGGAACAGACCGAACCCGCCGCCGAATACGAGGACTGTGGCGGCCCGGTCGAGATTGGGATTCCAGCCGAAGGGCAGCACGGCGTAGAAGAAGCTCACGACATCAGATGCGCTGAACAGCACCAGCAGGGCGCCGAACAGGCCACAAACCATGGGCCCACTCCGGTGGCCTGCGATGGCTAGCGCAGGGCCGATCACGGCTAACGGCCAGACGGCAATGGCCGGGCCTGCTAACCCGATGACCATCGCCAGCCGAGACTGATCCGGTGGTAACACCAGGGTCGATCCCACCACGTGGATGAAATGGGCAGCGGCGATTGCAGCGGTGGCGGTGCCCAGCACCACAGCGGCCCACCGCTGACGGACAGCCACCGCACCGATCACGACGGCCACCAGTGCAGCCAACCCCGTGGCCAGCCACCATCGACCAGCTGGTGGCGGCGGGGGCCATACCTGCTCGCCGTGGACGGTCACCGCCTGGCCACCGATTCGCAGCGGGATGGCCCAGGCGCGCCGGTGGTTAGCCGGGTCCGGCGCCTGCGCCGCGGCGACGACCCGGCGGTCGGACCAGCGCGCCATGCCGCCAGGTGGGACAGTCGGCTCACGCAAACCGGCGGTGCCTGGCTCGGGGAGCACATTGACGGTGGCACCGGTCTGGTTCTCAATTTCCAGCCGGGCCCCGGCTTCGATCACCATCACTCGAAGTCCTGCCACCGGCGGGTCAACCGCGCGGATTTCACAGCGACTGGCCGATGGCCCGAGCCCGCCGGCATAGTGGGCGGCGGCGATACCACTGCTGGCCGGCAATACGGCCAGCGCGACGATCACCACGATGGCAGACCGCCACCCCCACTGCGAGACCATGCGGTCATTGTCCAGGCACGGTAGCTACCCTGCCAGCAGTCTCCGCTCAAAGATCAGGGGGACACGATGTATAGCGTGGTGGGGGACGCTCGCCGGGAACCGACTGGCGAGGTATTGCGACTACCGATGCGTGAGGGGCGGCAGCATCCACCAGACGCTCTCGGCCGCATGGACCGGACAACCGCCACGCAGCCAGCCGTCAGAGCACCGGCCCTGGCAATGGTCGAGGTGAGTTAATGCTGCTCGCGCATGGCGTGGGCACCCGCACCGATCTCCCGGTGCCGACCTGGTTGGCCGCCAGCGGCGCCGGGCTGGCGGTGCTGATCTCATTCGCGGCACTGACCCTGCTATGGCGCAAACCGTTGCTGGGCGGCGCCACCGCCGGGTGGCCGATCCCGCGCGCGGTAGCCACCGTACTGGACAGCACCCCGCTACGGGGTGGGCTGCGCGTCACGGCAACGCTGCTGTCCGCCGCGGTGTGCCTGATCGGTTTTTTCGGGCCGGACAGCGTGCAGCGCAACATCGCCCCCTGGGCGTTTTACGTCACTTTCTGGGTGGGGATCGTTCCAGCCTCGCTGGCGCTCGGACCGGTATGGCGGATCCTGAACCCACTGCGGCTGGTGCACGCTGCGCTGGCCCGACTACTGCGACTCGACCCGCGCAGCGGTGTGTTCGCGCTGCCGGATCGGCTCGGCTACTGGCCGGCAGCGGCGTCGCTGGCCGCCTTTGCCTATCTGGAGCTGGTGCTCCCCGAGCGCTCGCAGCCCCACGTGGTGGCGTGGTTCATGCTGTGTTACGCAGCCGTGCACACCACCGCGGCGGTCCTGTTCGGCCAACGCTGGTTCGACCGTGGCGACGGGTTTGAGGTCTACTCCACGCTGCTGGGCTCACTTGCCCCGCTCGGTCGTCGCCAGGACGGTCAGCTCGTGCTGCGCAGCCCGCTCGATGGGCTGAAAACCATCCAACCCGCCCCCGGCCTGGTCGCTGTCGTGGTCACGCTCGTCGGCTCCACCGCTTACGACGGGCTGTCTCGAACCAGCTTCTGGAACACCGTCATCCCCAGTGGCCCCACCGCGGCCACCGCGGGGCTGATCTGCTCCATCCTGCTGATCGCGACGGTGTACCTGATGGGCACCTGGCAGGTGGCTGTTCCCGGTCAGCGCGATGCACCGACACCGACCACCTTCGCGTACACGATCGTGCCCATCGCCGCAGGCTACGTCATCGCGCACTACTTCTCGCTGCTCATCTTCGATGGCCAGCAAACCCTGATCCTGGCCAGCGACCCCCTCAATCGTGGAACTGACCTCTTCGGCACCGCCCACCACATCATCAATTACACCCTGATCAGCACGACGGCGATCGCACTGGTACAAATCCTCGCTATCGTGATTGGCCACCTACTCGCCACGATCAGTGCGCACGACCAAGCCGTACAAATGTTTCCCGCAGACATCGCAACGCGGACCCAGTACCCGCTGCTCGCCATCATGGTCGCACTGACCATGGGCGCGGTCACCCTGGTCTTCGCACCATGATCCGCTCGGCGACCCTACCCCGGCTGTTTGCCCGACTCTCGTGATAAGCGTTCGTTCGAGCGCGGGATGCTTCTCGATGTGCCGGCGGTATTCGTCCAGCGTGGTCGATGCTCAATGGTAGGCATCCCGCCAGTGGCTGATGTCGAAGACCGGACCGGCGCAAGCCGCAGAGGCACTTGCGATGGCCGAGAACCACGAGCGTGAGGCTGAGCTTTTCGAGCAAGAAGAGCGGTTCCGGCAAGAACAGTTATATTGAATTCTCGTTCCTGCTTAGCGCCCCGCATAGCTCCTCTGCGCAAAGGGTGAAGTGCTCCTTCGTCCGGCATGTGAAGGCAGGCAAAGGCCGGGCCGGTAAGGAGGTGAACAAAACCATAGACCGAATGATGACGCGCGAATCGCTATGCCAACCGTTGCCGACCGGCGGGTGTCTCGATTCCGGCGAGTCCGGTCAGGGCCTGCGGCAATGGGCCACGGTGCAAGACGCCGAGGCGTTGGGTGGCGCGGGTGAGCGCGACGTAGAGTTCGGCCGCGCCGCGTGGGCCGTCGGCGAGGATCCGTTCCGGTGCCACGACCAGGACGGCATCGAATTCCAGGCCTTTGGTCTGCGAGGCCGCCACCGCGCCCGGCACGCCCGGTGGCCCGATCACGACGCTGGTGCCAACGCGTGCGGCTTCGTTCCGCACGAACTCCTCGATGGCAACGGGCAGTTCATCCTCGGTGACCCGCCTGGACCACGGCCGGACGCCGCACGCGCGGACCGACTCCGGTGGCTGGATCCCGGGTGCGAACTCGGCGAGCAGCGCGGCGGCGACAGTCATGATCTCCGCCGGGGTACGGTAGTTCATCGATAGCGACCGGTAGGCCCAACGGCCGGGCACATACGGCTCCAGCATGTCCTCCCACGTCGTCGCTCCCGCCACCGACCGGCGTTGGGCGAGATCACCGACCACGGTGAACGATCGGCCAGGGCAGCGCCGCATCAACACCCGCCAGTCCATTTCGGACAATTCCTGGGCTTCGTCGACCACGACGTGCCGATAGGTCCAATCCCGATCCGCGGCGGCGCGTTCAACGAGGTCACGGGTGTCGCGCTCGACGAAGCGATCCGCCAGATCCTCGGCATAGAGCAGGTCCTGGGCAAGCAGGTGGTCCTCATCGTCCATCAGGTCGTGACGCTCGGTCATGAGGATGTCCAGCACGCCGGCGGCGTACTCGGCATCGGCCTTACGTTCCCGCTCGGCAGCCTGTTCGGCCGACCTGTCAGCCGCCTTGTCACCGCCCAGCATGTCGACCAGCTCATCGAGCAGCGGCACGTCCGACACCGTCCAGGCATCGCCGTCGGCGCGCCACAGCGCCTGGTCGGCGCCTGCCGCGCGGAGCCGTTCCGGGGACGTGTACAGCGGCGCCAACAGTGTCTCCGGCGTCAGGATCGGCCAGAGCTCGTCGAGCGCGGCAGTGAACGTGTCATTGTCCGCGAGCTCGAAGAGCAGGTCCGCGCGCAGCTGCTCCCATGCTTCGCGGTCCGCCCGGGTCAGCCAGCCCCGGCCGATCCGGGCTATCGCCCGCTCGGTGAGCACGTACGTGACGATCTCAGTGAACACCGCGCGGGCCTCGTTATGCGGCAGCCCGCTCACGCGCGCCTCCTCCCTGGCCCACTGCGCGGTCTCGGCGTCGATCCGCACCGTGACGTCCGCCAGTTCGATCTGCAGCGGCCGCTCCGGCAGCCGCTGCCGATCGGCGATCGCCGCCGCGAGCACGTCCAGGATCTTCAACGAGCCCTTGAGCCGCGTGGCTTGCGGGGTGTCCTCAGCGGTGACGTGTAGGCCGGGTATGAGGTCGCCGGGAGTCATGAACACCACATCGGACTCACCCAGCGACGGCAGAACGCGGTCGATGTGGTCCAGGAACGCCGGGTTGGGCCCGACCACGAGCACACCATGGCGTTCCATCTGCTCCCGCTGGGTGTAGAGCAGGTATGCGACGCGGTGCAGCGCCACGACGGTCTTGCCCGTGCCCGGGCCGCCCTCGATCACCAGCACGCCCGGGTGATCGAGCCGGATGATCTCATCCTGCTCGGCCTGGATGGTCGCCACGATGTCGCGCATCCCGTCCCCGCGAGGCGCGGTGACCGCCGCGAGCAGGGCTGAGTCTCCCCGAACGACGCTGCCACCTCGCGCCTCTCCCTCGGGGCGGCCGAGCACCTCGTCAGTGAAATCGACCACCTGGCGCCCGCGGGCGTGGAACTGGCGTCGCCGGCGCATGTTCTCCGGGTTCGCGGCGGTGGCGACGTAGAACGCGCGCGCCGCCGGTGCCCGCCAATCGAGCAACACCGGTTCGTAGGAGTTCTCCTCGTCGAAAAGGCCGATCCGGCCGATGTATGAATGTTCGCCAGAAACGGTGTCCAACCGGCCGAAACACAGCCCGTTGTCCGCCACGTCCAGCCGCCTCACCTCTTTGGCCAGCGCGCGCACCTCGACATCGCGTTCCATGGGCGTCCCGCCGTTTCCCCGCAACGCCGCGTTGTACTTACCCTTCACTCGCGCCCGCTCGGCGTCGAGCCGCGCATAGAGCCCGGCCACGTAGCCCCGCTCCGACCGCAATTCGTATTCGTACCCTTGAGTTGACACATACCCCTCACGGCGGCTAAACCGATGTTGGATTCGGCGGGTTCTCCATTGGTTTATGGACGGCACGCCGATTTTTTATTGTCCACCTCTTGTCAAACTTTTTTGCAGAGCACGACCCAGCCGAGCCTCGACGCGACGATCCCGCGTGGTTCACGTGGACGCTGGGCAGCAGCGTCACGGTCACCATCGCCCTGTCGGAGCGGATCCTGGCGCCCACGACTCTCGCTCATTCGCGGGCCTGGGACAGGGTCTGGCGACGCGCACACCGCGAGTCCCCATCATCGGTTCGACGATCCCACCACCCTTACGTCGACAACAACACGCGCACTTCGCAGCTCCCATCTTCGCAATTCCTGGACTCGGCCGGTGATTCTCCGGCACGACCCGGGTCTTGCCGCAAGCCCCCCGGTGCGCTATAGGTTTAAGAGGGGAAAGTAATAGCCACTCTCTCCGGCGTTCCGGGCGATCACGGCCAGGCCTCCAGCCATCCCAAGGTTTGTTGTTGTGGCGACCACCGCGGTTCCAGCTTCTGTTCCACCGTCGCGGCCAACCCTGGTAGCCGCGACAACTTTGTCGGCTTCAAAGGCTGTGCGTGAGATCATGCCGCCCGATACCCCCGCGCTCGCTGTTATTCGGGACCTCGCCGGGCCCCCCGCGAACCGAGCGGTGACCCGATCGATGTTGGTTTCCCATAGGCGCCCCCGCCGTGCGGTCGGTGCTGCCAGTGGCCAGAGCGCGCCCATCGGGGCTGAACGCTACGGAACAATGCGGCCGGTGTGGCCGCTGAGGCTGCCAGTGAGCTGATCCGAGTTTCACCTCCATGACATGGGCATGAGCCAGCACCAGCGACACCAGTGATCAGGAGCCCGCTCCTCGCCGGGACGCGTGCGTCGGGTGTCTTCGCCGTAGCGATCAACGACGTCCAAATGAGGCATTGAGCCCGCGTCCGGCCCGGCCAAGAGCGAAGCGGCACGGCGGATTCGGTGTACCGCGCGAAGCGCGCGCGTGGCACCCTCGTCGGAACAGCCACTCTCCATGGTCACCGGGATTCGATCTTGGCCTCGATTGTAGGGCGCACACATTCGGCAGCGGCGGCGATGTCTACTGATCATGTGCCCACTACGTGGACCGTGTCTCGATCCGGGCTCCTCTGCTAGATCGGCTCTCAGGCCTGGGTGACGCCAACGCTGCCTATTTCAATGAGTAAGGGTGGTCAAGCCGCCGTGTTGGGGACGAGTCGGTTAAGCTGCCTGATCATGTCAGCGCCCGACGACACGCGTCATCGATCGAAGTCTGAGCTGTTGAGCCGGATCGAGTCGGTGACTGATATCG
>DATFDO010000055.1:0-5443 GCA_035252045.1 Pseudonocardiaceae bacterium | reverse complement strand
ATTCACCGCTGTGGATGTGCTCGCCCTGCTGGACCATGGGCCGGCTTTCGACGCGGTGCTGGTGGAACTATTGCGGTCGGGGCGCGGCTTCTGCGGCGCGCTGGGATCTCGGCACACCCAGGAGGTCCGGCGCCGCCGGCTACGCGCTGCTGGGATCACCGACGAGGAACTGGATCGCTTGCACGGACCGATGGGTCTGGACCTGGGTGCGTCCCGGCCGGCCGAGACGGCGGTGTCCCTGGTCGCTGAGGTGATCGCGGTGCGTCGGGGGCGGTCGGGTGGGCCGCTGGCCACCGCCGCGGGCCGTATTGGCGGGTAATCTCCGGCTGAGCCGGCAATCACAGTCCGGCGGGCTCCACCGGCAATCAGACGACCGCCGGCGGAGCCGGCAAGCCGTTGGGTCGATGGCGTCCCGAGCGCTGATCCGGCTGATCGTCGGAGCGGTGCTGATCGGCGCGTTGATCGTCGGTGGCACGGTGTTTCGGGTGTGGCAGGTGGCTCGGGTCGACGATCGGGACAAAGCCGACATCGTGGTAGTGCTGGGTGCTGCTCAGTACGACGGGACCCCATCGGCAGTGCTGAGTTCCCGGCTCGACCACGCCGCGCGGCTGTGGCGGGCGGGGATCGCGCCGGTGATCGTCACGGTCGGGGGTCGGCGCATCGGTGACACCTACACCGAGGCCGAGGCAGGCCGTAACTACCTGGCCTCTTACGGGGTTCCCAACGGCGCCGTGGTGGCGATCGGGGAAGGCCGCGACACCCTGGAAAGCCTGCAAGCAGTGGCACACCGAGCGGGCATCGCAGGTTGGCGCAGCGCTGTCATCGTCAGCGATCCGTGGCATTCGTTACGGGCCCGCACCATGGCTGACGACCTGGGGCTACGTTCCTGGACCTCGCCTACTCGCAGCGGTCCGATCGTGCAGACTCGGACCATCCAGGCTCAGTACATCGTTCGGGAGAGCGCGGCGTTGCTGCATTACCGGTTCACTCACGCCCCAGCCGGGTCGTTCGGCATTGACCTGGGATGAGCCTGGTGAGCTACTCCTACACCGAACAGGACCGGGCTCGGCTGATTCCCGAGCCGGCCAAACGGGCTGCCCTACCCGGATCCGCACCAGAGCGCCGCAGCCCGTTCGCTCGGGACCGGGCCCGGGTACTGCACTCCGCGGCGCTGCGGCGGCTCGCCGGGAAGACCCAGGTGGTTGGCCCCGGAGAGGGTGACGTGCCCAGGACCCGGCTGACGCACTCGCTGGAGGTCGCCCAAATCGGCCGCGGCATCGCCGTCGAGCTGGGCTGTGATCCGGACGTGGTGGAGACTGCCGGATTGGCGCACGACATCGGCCACCCGCCGTTCGGGCACAACGGCGAGCAGGTCCTCAACGACATCGCCGCCGGATGCGGTGGCTTCGAAGGCAACGCGCAGACCCTACGGATCCTCACCCGGTTGGAGCCCAAGCGGATCGATGCCGGGACCGGGCGCAGCCACGGACTCAACCTCACCAGGGCATCGTTGGACGCCACCGTGAAGTACCCGTGGCCGAGCGGTAACGGGAAGAGCAAGTTCGCCTGCTACGCCGACGACGCGGCGGTGTTCGGCTGGCTGCGCGACGGCGCACCCGACCAACAGCGATGTCTGGAAGCGCAGGTGATGGACTGGGCCGACGATGTCGCCTACTCGGTGCACGACGTCGAAGACGGGATCCTGGCCGGTCGCATCTCCTTGGACACCCTGGCTGACCCCATCGAGCGGGCCGTGCTCGCTGAGCTGGCCGCGAAACACTTCAGCGAGCTGCCCAGCACTGAGCTGGACGCCGCTGCGGTGGGCCTGCTGGCGCTTCCGATTGTTGACGCGCTGCAGCAATACGACGGATCGTTGCCTGCCCAGGTTGCGCTCAAGGAGCTCACCAGCGAGTTGGTCGGGCGCTTCGTCTCAGCGGTGGTGTCAGCGACCCTGGCCCGGTTCGGGCCCGCACCGTTGGGGCGTTACCGCGCTGATCTTGTCATCCCGGGCCGGGTGGCCGCGGAAGTGGCGCTGCTCAAGGCCATGGCGCTGCGGTTCGTCATGAGTGATCCGCACCGGCTGACCGTGCAGGCCACCGAACGAGAGCTGCTGGCGCAGCTGTGCTCAAAGTTGGCGCGCCGATCGCCGGAACGGCTGGATCCTGCACTGCGCCCAGCGTGGCAGCAGGCCGGCAGTGACAGCGCCCGGCTGCGAGTGATCATTGACCAGGTGGCCGCCCTAACTGACGCCCAGGCCATCAGGTGGCACGCGGAGCTGCGTGCCACCCACGAGTAGTCAATATCTCATCTCGGGATCGTCGTAATGCTTGAATTCGAGCAGGTTGTTCGAGGGATCCTGGAGTACGAACGCATCATGGCCCTCGCGCCGGCCCTCGAACCGGCGAAATGGCGGGACGAAAAAGGGTAGATTCCGGGCGCGGGCCCGGTTAAGTAGTTCGTCCCAGTTTCGGCGTTCCCGGAAGGTGACTCCGAAGTGTCTGGGGTAGAGCACCGGCGTGGTGTCGATGCTGTCCGAGAGGTGGCAGACGACCTGGTCGCCGAAGAAGTTCAGGGTGATCCGGTCGTCGTATCGCCGGGCCAGCGTGCAGCCGAGCCCCTCAACATAAAACCGTTGCGCGTCATCGAGATTCAGCGCGGGGATGGCCAGGTGAAAGACGTTGGCCGGGTTGCGCATCGCCGTATTCGACATCACAGCCTCGCCAGCAAGGTGTCCGAACGCAGTCCCCGCCGTAGCGTCTCGAGCCCGATCACATCGTCGGCCCGGATATTGCCCAGGTTGACCGACGATCCCATCCGGTGCAGGAAGTAGGTCTGCAGCTCCTTGTTCGGGGCCTCGAACAGCAGCCGGTCGAGGTTGATACCGGAGCTGATGATCTCGTCGATCAACTCATGGCGCGGTTCGCCGTCGGCTCGGCAGATCCCGGCGCGACCGCTCTCCCGGGCCTCGGCGGTGACGAGATGGGCCCCGGCGGCCAGATCCTGCTCGATGAGCGAGACCCAGCGCGCCGGTGCCAGCGCGTCGCTGCGACGCATGTCCTTGAAGCCGACTTCGCTGATGACGACGAACTCGTCTGCGAGCCGGGCTACCCAGCGGGCCTTTTCGGTGTTGTCGATGGGGATCGTGCCGTTGGACACCTCGACATGGGTGACGCCCAGGACGCGGCACAACGTCAGCCACTCCGAAACCAGCCCGTCCAGCGCGTAGCGCTCGAACAGGGTGCCCCCGAAATAGAAGTCGATACCAGCGCTGCGCAGGATGTCAATCTTGCGCTTGATGTCCTTGGTGACCAGGCAGGTACCCCAGCCGAACTTCACGAGATCGACGAGCTCGCCGACGCTGTCTATCGCGTCCTCGAATTGGGCGGTGAACATCCCCGGATCGATAACCATGGTGAGCCCACGTTGCCGTGGTTTGGGCTCGAGGTGCGGTAGGCGTAGTTGAGTGTCGATCACGGTTGCCTCCTCACATCCGCCCTGCGCCCAGCCGGATCGGTTGGGGAGAGACGGACGGCTCGGAACTACCAGAATGGACAGATGAATCGGTCTGCGTGCGGCGCTTTCCGGTCAGCACCAGGCTCAACGGGCTGCGCCGTAGGAGCTCGACCACCAGCAGCGACCCGGCCACGGCGGCGCCGAAGGCCACGATCGTCGACCAGGGTGCCGGCATCCGGGTGGACAGCCACCCCGCAGGGCCCAGCATCCATGCCCACAGCAGTAGCGGATGCACCAGGAACACCCCGAAAGAACGGTCAGAGCTGGTCTTGATGAGGTGTGAACCGAGGCCGGTGCGCGGCCCCTGTGCCCAGGCGGCACCCAGGGCGAACAACGCGGTGATCACCGCCAGGCACCACGGCACCATCACAGCCTGGAACACATCGCCGGCGGTCGGCACCGGAACGCCTGCGCGCACCGAACTCAGATACCACCATTCGGCCGCAATGCCGGTAACCAGGAATGCCGCCACCACTATCGCCGGGTGCTGGCGGACCCAGTCCTGCGCTCGGTCGGCGTGCAACGCAGCCACCCCGCCGAGCAGCAGGTAGAAGACGTAGCTGCCGACGAACGACCCGTCGAAATGCCACAGTAGCTCTGCGATCCCGGTCGGGTGTGCGGCGTGCAGCCCGGCGTTGATGCCCACCTGCACGACGGCGCCACCCGCCAGTAGCCAGTGATGCCAGCCACGGCTTACCTGCAGCAACCACCGGAACGCGGGAAACAGCAGGTAGAACTGCATCGTCACGATGAGGAAATACAGGTGGTAACACGCTGTGCCGGTGAGCAGGTTGCGCCCGAACTGGATGAGCGCGGCGCTGGGAGACAGCGGTGCCGTGATCAGCGCCAGCCCGGTGTAGATGACGGTCCAGATCACATACGGCGCGCCGATCAGCTGGAAGCGCCGTCGCCAGAACAGCGTGACGGGCAACCGGTCGCGGTAGCGGTGCACGAGCACGAACGCGGTGAGGGCGAAAAATGCTTCCCGGGTGAAATGCAGCAGCATCTCCGCGCCACCAGCTGGCACGCTGTCGACCGGATTGACGGTAGCCACCGTGTGGACCGCGATGACGCAGGCGAACGTCACAACTCGCACCAGATCGACCGCGTCGATGTGACCGGGGCGTGCCGGGCGCCCGGTGGGTGCGGTTGCCCGCGTCACTGCGCGGACACCTCGAGGTGCCTGGTGTCGGGTAGTTGCGATCCCCGCAACCGGCGCCGCAGCACCTTGCCGGTCGCGGTGCGTGGTAAGTCTGCGACGAACCGGAACTCTACCGGGCGTTTGACCCGGCTGAGCTGCTGCTCGCAGCGCAACCGCAGCCGGCCGGCAAGCTCGTCTCGCTGTTCGTCATCCAGCGCTGCGACGGGTCGGATCCAGGCCACCGGTACGGCCCCGAGCACGTCGTGCGGGCACCCCGTGACGGCGGCCTCCGCCACTGCCGCCTCGCCGAGCAGGACCTCCTCCACCTCTGTGGGATGCACCATCTCGCCGCCGCAGTTGACGACGTCGTCGCGGCGCCCGGCGAGGAAGAGGTACCCGTCGCTGTCGAGCCGCCCGAGGTCACCGGTGTCCAACCAGCCGGTGGCGTCGAAACGCTCGGTGGCCACCCCGTCGGCGTAGGAGCTGATCACACTCTCACCGCGGATACGGACCCGCCCGACAACGTCCGGGGCGCATCGCCGGCCGTCCGGATCGACCACCTTCAGTTCCACCCCCACCGGCCGGCCGACCGATCCGGGCGGATGATCCCCGCTCAACGGGGTGGCGGTGATTTGGCTGGCCGCCTCGGTCATGCCGTAGCTCTCAACCACGGTAACCCCGGTCTGCGCGGACACCCGCGCACGGACCGCCGCTGGCAGCGGTGCCGAGGCGGAGCGGATGAAGCGCAGGTCCGGCGGGACAGCCGGAACGTGGTCGGTCGCCAGGATC
>DATFDO010000054.1:0-3607 GCA_035252045.1 Pseudonocardiaceae bacterium | reverse complement strand
AGCACCCCCGCCCGCAAGCTGCGTGAGGTCCGAGTGGCCCTCCAGCTGGAAAAGCAGCTGTCCAAGGACGAAATCCTGGCGCGGTACCTGAACATCGTGTTCTTCGGTCACAACGCCTACGGGGTGGCCTCCGCAGCGCGGACCTACTTCAACACCACACCGGATAAGCTCACCCTCACCCAAGCTGCGTTGCTGGCCGGCATGGTGCGGTCGACCAACGAGTACGACCCGGTGGAACATCCCGAGCAGGCCCTAGCCCGGCGCAATGTGGTGCTCGATGAGATGGCCAACGTCGGGTCGATCACCCACGCTCAGGCCGATGCCGCCAAATCCGAGCCGCTGGGTATCCAACGCCCGCTGACCGGGCTGACCAACGGCTGCGTCGGCGCCGGCCCCGCGGACGGATTCTACTGCCAGTACACCCTGGACTACCTGGCCAAAGTGGGTTTCCCGGAAGACAGACTCAAGCGCGGCGGCTATCTGATCCGCACCAACCTCGACCGCCGGGCCAGTGACATCGCCAAGCGGGCGGTCGTCGCGGAGGTCCCGACCCAGACGGTCGGGATCGCCAACGCGATGGCGATCGTCGAGCCTGGCCGGGACCGGCACGCGGTGCGGGCGCTGGTGGCCAACCGCGACTACGGTCTCGATGCCGATGCCGGCCAGACCTCCTACGCGCTGCCTTCGCTGGTGCAGGGCTTCGGCGCCGGATCGATCTACAAGATCTTCACCTCCGCCGCGTTGCTGGAGCGGGGGATGGGCATCATGAATCCGGTGCCGGTCACAGACTCCTACACCTCACGGGTCTTCCGGGACAACGGCGGCCCGTACACGGTGACCAACGCAGGTAAGTACCGCACCGGGTCGGTGACGTTGCAGACCGCGCTGGCGATCTCCCCGAACACCACCTTCGTCGCGCTGGAAGATCGGATCGGCAAGATCGATCCGGTGGTGGACATGGCCTACCGGTTGGGCATGCGGCAAAGCTTGAACTTCAAGGACGCCCAGGGTCGCAGCATCGCTGACGCGGTGAAGAAGGAAAAGCGCGGCTCGTACACCCTGGGCGCCGAGCCGACGAGCCCGCTGGACCTGGCCAACGTCGGCGCCACTTTGATGAGCGGCGGCAAGTGGTGCCCGCCGACCCCGATCGACGCGGTGCTCGATCGCAACGGTCATCCCGTGCCGGTCCCCGAGGCACCCTGCGAGCAGGTTGTTCCAGAAGGTTTGGCGAACTCGCTGGCCGTCGGGCTGAGCAAGGACGACCAACCCGGCGGCACCTCCTTCGCCGCCGCTCAGGCCGCGCACTGGATCCGGCCGTTGCTCGGCAAGACCGGCACCACGCAGAACAACCGTTCCGCCGGATTCCTCGGCGCGACACCGCAGTACTCCGGCGCGGTGCTGGTGTGGCCGGACGGATCGCGCCCTGCGCCGATCTGTGATACCGACCCACCCCGGCTGTGCGCCGACGGCAATATCTTCGGCGGCAAGGTCCCGGCCCGGACCTGGTTCGACGCGATGGGACCGCTGCACGAGGGGCTGCCGGTGCTGCCGATGCCACCCACCGAACCGCGGTACGTCACCGGTGCCGGGCCCAACGTGCCCAACGTGATCGGGCAGGGCGAGAACACCGCCCAGCTCATCCTGGAGCGCTCCGGGTTCCGGGTGAGGCGCGTGGTGTCGGCGTCGGATCAGCCCGCGGGCCTGGTTGCGGCCGAATCACCCACGACCGCCCAGCCCGGTGACATGATCACGATAACGATCAGCGACGGGTCGGTTGGACCGAGGCCCGCACAGAGCTCCCCACCACCCGCGGCCCCTTACCGCCCACCACACAGACATGACCAGCGTCCCGACGCCGGCCCTCCGGACCGCGACAACGGTCCCCCAGACCGCGACAACGGCCCTCCGGATCGCTTCGGCGGTTAACCCTGAGCCTGGCCCTCCCGATCCCGACATGGAGACCTATCGTGGTCGGAAGGCGCCGCAAAGCCCGATATGTCTCCATCTCGGGATGCGTGACAGCTCGGCGGCGAATCAGGTGCGCAGCGCGGCCATCACGGCGGTAGCCAAGCGTTGGCCTTCAGCGCGGCCGGAAACCTTGGCTTTCGCGGCCTTCATCACCAGCCCGAGTTGGCCGAGGTTCGGGCGCTTGCCGAGTTGCCCGGCGATGTCGTCGATGACCTCCCCGACGAGGGTCATGAGCTCGTCGTCGCCGAGTTGCTGGGGTAGGTAGCCGGCCAGGACTTCGCCCTCAGCGCGTTCCCGGGTCGCGAGTTCGTCGCGTCCGGCGGCGGCGAAGACCTCGGCGGCTTCCCGGCGCTTCTTCGCCTCTCGGGCCAGTACAGCCAGCACCTCGTCGTCGGAGAGCTCGCGGGCTGATGAGCCGGAAACCTCCTCGGTGGTGATCGCCGTCAGCGCCATCCGCAGCGTCGCGACCGTCACGTTATCCCGGGACTTGATCGCCGCGGACAGGTCGGTGCGCAGCCGATCCTTCAACTCTGCCATCTCCCCAAGACTACGCCGGGTGAGTGGTGGCGCCCGCTTGGACACTCAATGCCACACACCCGCCTGCCCCGAGCCAGCTAGGCTCGGCCACCATGAGCCACTGGGGACGCGCCATAGCCGGCGCCGCTGCGCTGACCATCGCAGGCACCACCTACGCCGCCGGTGTCGAGGTCCGCCGGTGGACGCTGCGGCAAGCCACCCTGCCCGTACTGCCGATCGGCGCGTCCCCGGTGCGCATCCTGCACATCTCCGACCTGCACATGACCCCCCGGCAGCACTCCAAACAGCGCTGGGTGGCCAGCCTTGTCGACCTGCGGCCCGACCTCGTGGTGAACACCGGTGACAACCTGGCGCACCCGCAGGCAGTGCCGGCTGTGTTGCGGGCACTGCGACCGTTGCTGGCGTTGCCCGGGGTGTTCGTCTTCGGCAACAACGACTACTACGGCCCCAAGCCGAAGAATCCAGCGCACTACCTGTTCAATACCGGCAAGAAGATCAGGGGTGCGCCGCTGCCGTGGACGGACCTGCGCGCGGCATTCGTCGAACACGGTTGGCTGAACATGACCCATGCCCGCCGCGAGCTCACCGTGGCCGGGCGCCGGATCGTCGTTGCGGGGGTGGACGACCCGCACCTGAAACGGGACCGCTACCAGCGCATCGCCGGCCGCGCCGATGCCGCCGCCGATCTGCGGCTGGGGTTGACTCATTCCCCGGAGCCGCGGGTGCTGGACGCGTTCGCTGCCGATGGCTACGACCTCGTGCTGGCCGGTCACACCCACGGTGGTCAGCTACGGCTGCCCGGCTACGGCGCGATCGTGACCAACTGCGGGCTCGACCGATCCCGGGCCCGCGGCGCGTCCCGCTGGGGCGCGCACACCTGGCTGCACGTTTCAGCCGGCCTGGGCACGTCACCGTTTGCACCGGTGCGCTTCGCCTGCCCACCGGAGGCCAGCCTACTCACGCTGGCGCCCCGCAACGTCGGCCACACCGTGCCAGCCAGCGCATGGCACGCCGCGGGCGTCGGCTAGACTCGGCGACGTCCAACCGGGGTGTGGCGCAGCTTGGTAGCGCGCTTCGTTCGGGACGAAGAGGCCGTGGGTTC
>DATFDO010000053.1:0-20121 GCA_035252045.1 Pseudonocardiaceae bacterium | reverse complement strand
GAGCATCATCACCGAAGACCTGCTCGCAGGGTCGAGCATCATCACCGGCGGCGACCTTGCTGCGCCATGCGGTGCTGCTCGATCACCCGCCAGCGGGTCAGGTTGTACCGGGCATCCGCCACGGCATCGTGGGCGTCACTGGGCGGCGGGGGCAATGCCGGCTTGCCGGCGTCCTCCCAACGCTGCCGCAGGTCTCGGGTGAAGCGAGGTAAGGCCTTGGGCAACGCCGGCATCGGGCCCCACAGCTGAGCCAGCGCGACATGGTCATAAGCGGCGAACCAGGCCCACAGTTCCACCCGCTCGCCAGGGGCGGTAAGAAATTCCAGCAGCGTGTCGCGGATGGCCGCGCGGTTGCGCCAGGCCGGATCGGCAGGAGCGGGCAGCTTGGGCAATACATGCGATCGGACCCACTCGCCGGCCCGCTGCGGATCGAACTCGGTGGACACCGCGTAGTACTCACGACCCCGCTCGTCCACCACCCCGATGGAGATCAGCTCGATGGTGACCCCATCTTCGATGAACTCGCAGTCGTAGAAGAACCGCACGATCGGGCAGCCTACGCACGCCGCGGCAGCAGTCCGGTCAGGATGCCTTGAGGGTCAGTCGCGGCGGCGCTGCCTCACGCTCCTTGACCGACGTGGCGTAGATATCGACGTACTCCTGGCCAGACAGGTCCATCAACGAGTACATGATCTCGTCGACCATGGATCGCTCGACGAATCGATCACCAGCCATACCTGCATAACGGGAGAAGTCCAGTGGCTCGCCGAAACGGATTTCCACCGGATGGGGACGCCACATCTTCGTGCCGGCCGGGCTGACCTTGTCGGTACCCACCATGACGACAGGGATCACCGGAACGCCGGCTTCCAGCGCCATCCGGGCCACCCCGGTCTTGCCCTTGTACAGCCGGCCGTCCGGAGACCGAGTGCCCTCCGGATAGATGCCGAGCAACTTACCCGAAGTCAGCAACCGGACCCCGGTGTCCAGAGCGGCTTGTGCGGCCGATCCGCTGGACCGGTCGATCGGCACCTGGCCAGCGGCACTGAAGAATTGCCGCTTGAGCCATCCGCGGAGCCCGGGCGTGGTGAAGTACTCCCGCTTGGCCAGGAATGTGAGCCGGCGACGAATCATCAGCGGCAGGAAGAATGAATCGGCGACCGCAAGATGGTTGCTGGCCAGAATCGCGCCACCGCGCTTGGGAATATGCTCGGCGCCCCGAACCTGCGGGTGACATGTCAGCCTCATCACCGGGCCTAGCAGCAGGTGCTTGAGCAACCAGTAGAACACCGCCTACCAATCCTTCCCTCGCCAACGTGAGCGAGCGCGTCAACCAGCCTACGGAGCACGATATCCGGGGCACAATGGCCCCGCGCCATCCTGGCCACCGCAGCGCCGGCCGACCCTGGGTCGGCAACCGTCAGCGCGCACCCGCTGGACGTGTCCAGCCGGTAATGTCAGCCTCGCCGCGAGCTTGCCCGAACCCGGAGAGTGGTGTCGCCAGTTGACTCATCTCGATCCCGAAGAGCGTTCCAACGACAGTTCGGGAGACAGTGTGGAGGACACGGACCTCGCATTCGCCCGGATCGTCGCCGGCTTGCGCGCCCAGGGCTTGCCGGAGCACCCAGACGCCACAGACGCCAGGGACCCAGACGAGGACCACTTCGATCCGCCGGAGCCACCCCCGCTGCCGATACCCCGTCCACGCACGGTAGGCGGAGTAGTCACGCTTGCCCTGGGCGTGCTGTTGCTGGCCGCGCCGAACCTGGTGGGTCTGGGCGACCGGCTGGCGACGCCGCTGGGTTTACTCGCTGTCACCGCTGGGATCGGATGGCTGGTGATCGGCTTGCGGTCCGACCCGCCCCCGGCGGGACCCGACGATGGAGCCCGGGTCTAGCCGCCTCCGGCTCTAGCGTGCTGCGGTGGCAACGTCAGGCGAGGGACTCCACCCGGCTCTTGAGTCCCTTGAGCGCGGTGTCCATGATGACCTTCTCGGCTCTGCGTTTGATCATTGCGATCATCGGGATCGCGAGGTCCACCGCGAGGGTGTAGGTCACCTTGGTAGCACTGGCAGCAGCTGTCGACGTGAGCCGTTCCAGGACGTAGGAGCCGTGCTGGGCTTTCTGCAGCTGCCCTTCGACCAGTTCCCAGGCCACCGTTAGCCCGTCGTCCGACCAGACGTAGTCCAGGACGTACACATCCTTGACGAGGCCGGCGTCCACCGTGAACCGGACTCGCTCGGCACGACTGCCATCGCCGGGGATAATGACCTCGGCCTGCTTCACGGCCAACGCCCACTGCGGATAGCCGGCAAAGTCCGCGATCACATCCATGATCGCCTCCGGACCGGCTTTGATGACGATGGACTGGGTCGACCGGTCAGTCATGCGCGCAGGCTACCGGTCAGATCGGGGCCGGCAGTGGTCAACACCTGACCACATAGGGCCGCCCGGTCCGCTGGAAATGCCCCACATTGACGCACTCGGTCCGACAGACCCGGACCCGCCGTGCCAGCGGCTGATGGACGTGGCCGAACAGGGCCGCGCGCGGGCGATCGCGCCGGATCAGCGCGAGCAGGTGCTCCGAGCCGGTCTCGGGCCGCCGCGCCTGCACGTCGTAGAGCAGTTCGGGGACCGCGGGCGGGATGTGGCTGCACAACACATCCACCCGCCCGAGCGCCGCAACAGCCGTTGCGTATTGCTCTGGCGTGCGCAGGTATGAACGGAACACCGGCTCACGCTTCGGCACGACACCGCTCGGTAAGAGGCCACCGCCGACAAATCCCCAATTCAGCCCGCCGATCTCGGTGCTCTGACCGTCGAGGACGTGCACGCCGGCGTGCGCGAAATGCGGCCACAGCTCAGGTAGGTCCACATTGCCCGGAGTGGCGTACGTTGGGTTGGGCAGCACCGCAAAGAGCCGTTCGTACTGCTCGGCGATGGCTTGGCGGATAACCTCCCCGGGATCCGGCAGCTGAGCCCACAATTCCCGCACGAAAGCAAACGCCGCTCCCGGGGCTCCACTGGAGCGCAGTTGCGCGAAGCGATCGACCGCAGCAGGCCCGAATACCGAGCCGAGAATCCCAGCGGAGTGGTCGTGGTAGTCCACGAAGTCAATCAGGTCGCCGAGCACCAGCAGAGCATCGGCACCGTCGCCCGCCCGGGCCAGCGCCTCCGCATTGCCGTGGACGTCGGACACCACGTGGAGCCGCACGCTCAAACAGGCTACCGGCGCGGGCCCGGTCGGCCAGCGACCGGCCTAGCGCTGCCCACCTGCACATCGCCTCCTCAGCAGGCCTGTTGGACGAAACGTCGGTCGCGATACGTTGGCCAGGGCAACGCTGACGAGCTGTGGAGGTACCCGTGCGGGAGTTGACGGTTCCCGCCACCACCACGGTGGGTGACCAGGAGAACCTCACCGATGTGGTGTGGGCCAACGCCGAGCGCTTCGCGACCAGTGTCAGCTTCCGCCGCCGGTCCGAGGCGGGCTGGATCGACGTCACAGCGAAGCAATTCGCCGATGAGGTGACCGCGGTGGCCAATGGCCTCGCCGCAGCGGGCATCGAGCGCGGCGATCGGATTGCACTGCTGTCGAGAACCCGCTACGAGTGGACCCTGCTGGACTACGCGATCTGGGCCGTCGGTGCAGCGACAGTACCGATCTACGAGACATCCTCCGCGGAGCAGGTGAAGTGGATTCTCGCCGATTCCGGCGCCAAGGCGATCGTGGTCGAGACGTCCGCGCATCGCGAAATGGTCCAGATCATGGCTGATCGGCTGGTCGAGCCTGCTCGAATTTGGCAGATCGAGCCGGACGGCGACTGCACGCCCGCGATCGAGGAGCTCACCGCGCTGGGGAGCGCGATGCCGATCGATGCGGCGCGCGAGCGAGCCACCGCGGTAGATGCTGACGATCTGGCGACCCTGATCTATACGTCGGGCACCACCGGACGGCCCAAGGGCTGCGAGATAACGCATCGCAACCTACTTGGTGTGACCCGATCCGCCGTAGCTGAGCTACCGGCACTCATGCAGCCGGGCCAGTCGCTGCTGCTGTTCCTCCCACTGGCCCACGTTCTCGCGCGCATCTGCCAGACCTGCTGCGTGTATGCCCGGATCACGCTTGGACACGCCCCCGATATCAAAAACCTGGTCGCCGATCTGGCGCGATTCCGTCCAACCTTCGTCCTCGCAGTGCCCCGGGTTTTCGAGAAGGTCTACAACTCGGCCAAGCAGAAGGCACACGCTGAAGGTAAGGGCCGCGTGTTCGACATCGCCGTCGCGACCGCCATCGAGTGGAGCCGCGCCCAGGACGACGGCGGGGCCGGACTCGCGCTGCGAGCCAAGCACGCGTTGTTCGACCAACTGGTCTACGGCAAGCTCCGGGCGGTGCTCGGCAACCGGTGTTTGGCGGCGATTTCCGGTGGTGCTCCGCTGGGCGAGCGGCTCGGACATTTCTTCCGCGGTATCGGCGTGACCGTGCTGGAAGGTTACGGGCTGACCGAGACAACCGCGCCCGCCACCCTGAACACCCACCAGCATCTCAAGGTCGGCACGGTGGGCAGGCCGTTAGGCGGAGTGTCGATCAGAATCGGCGACGATGGCGAGGTGCTGATCAAAAGTCCTGGTGTCCTGCGCCGGTACTGGCACGATGAGCAGGCCACTGAGGAAGCGATCGTCGATGGCTGGCTGCACACCGGCGACCTCGGAGAGCTAGATCAGGACGGCTACCTGAGGATCACCGGACGCAAGAAGGAGATCATCGTCACGGCCGGCGGGAAAAACGTCTCACCCGCGGCGTTGGAGGACCGGATCCGCGCCCACCGACTGATCAGCCAATGCATGGTGGTGGGCGATCAGCAGCCGTTCGTCGCAGCTCTGATCACCATCGACGCCGAGGCGCTTCCGGCGTGGCGGGCCGAGCACAGCAAGCCGGCCGGAGATTCCGCCGCCGACCTGGTCGACGATGTGGACCTGCGCGCCGAGGTGCAGCGTGCGGTGAACGACGCGAACAAAACGGTGTCGAAAGCCGAGGCGATTCGCAAGTTCCGCATCCTGCCGGTCGACTTCACCGAGCAGGGCGGCCAGCTCACCCCGAGTCTCAAAATCAAGCGCGCGGTGGTGATCAAGGAATTCGCCGCGGAGATCGAAGCGCTGTACGCCTCATGAGTGGATAACCGCGTTATCTCCGTGCGGTCTGCCCGAGCAGGGCAGCCAGCCGCGCTGCCCTCCCAGACCATTCCCATTGCTCTTGCATCCAGCGTCGCCCGCGACGACCCATCGCTGCTGCGCGTTCGGGATCGGCGAGTAGCGTTGCGACGGCTTGGGTCACCGCGGCCAGGTCACGGCCGTTCACCAGCTCACCGGTTTCCCCGGGACGGACGGTTTCCCGGGCCCCGCCGGCGTCACCGACCACGACCGGCAAGCCGCTAGCCGCCCCCTCGAGAAACACCAGACCAAGTCCCTCGACGTCCAAGCCACGGCCTCGGGTGCGGCACGGCATCGCGAAGACGTCGCCTGCGGCGTAGTAAGCGGGCAGCTCACTCCAGGGCACGGAGCCCGCCCACACCACGGCGTGACCGACGTCGTGCGAGTCCGCCAGCCGGTGCAACGCCGCCCGCGCGGGCCCGTCGCCAACGAGCAGCAACGTAGCTCCCGGCACCTGACGGCGGATCGTAGGCAACGCGCGCACCAGCATGTCCTGGCCTTTGCGAGCCACCAGGCGGCCCACACACAGCACCACCGGAGCCTCCCCCAGCCGGTGGCGTCGCCGGATTTCGGTTCGCGCATACGGATCCGGATGGAAGGTGCCGCAGTCCACACCGGGTGGCAATAGTTCCAGCGCGGCCCGCGGACCGAAAGCAGAGGCGATCCGGCGGCGGGTATACCGGCTGACGGCGGTGACCACGTCGGCATCACCGCCTATCCGGCGCAGGGCAAGCCGGCCAGGGGGAACCATCGACCAGCCCACCTCGTGCCCGTGGCTGCTGGCCACCACCCGTCGCACCCCGGCACGGCGCAACGCCGGACCGAGTAGAGCCAGCGGAGCAGCGGCACCGAACCACGCAGTCTCACATCGCAATTCCCGTAGCAGCCCGCTGGCCCGGCGCAGTACTGCCGGCGTGGGAAGCATGAGGGTGCCGGGATGCCGGACGACTGGAAACGGCAAATTCGCGTCGTAGGCCGCCGCACCCGGCCAGTCCGGCGCGTAGACGGTGATCCCGCCAGCCGGCAGGGCAATCGCAAGTTGGTGCAGGTATGCCTGGATTCCGCCGGGTCGCGGTGGAAAATCATTGCTCACCAGCAGGATCCGCGGCATCGGATCGACCGTACCGGCAACGCCACCGCGGGTGTGCGGCTCAGGCCGGCCCGGGACGTCGACCCGCAATTGTGGCGACCAGGCCGGGAAGCCGGTGGGCTCAGCCAATCCGGCTCATTGCGGTGACTTGGTTCCACGGCACCGGGACGACCTTCACTACGTCTCCGGGCTGTGGTGCGTTGACATAGAGCCCGCTACCGACGTAGATCCCGATGTGGCTGATCGGCGAGTACAGCGCGATGAGGTCGCCGGGCAGCAGCTGCGACTGGCTGACGCTGTGGCCCATCCGCGCCTGCTCCTCGGCTGAGTGGGGCAAGCCAGGCAGGCCGGCCTGTTCGAAGGCCCACTTGACCAGTCCGGAGCAGTCGAAGGTGATCGGGCCGTCGCCGCCCCAGACGTAGGACGAACCCTGTTTGCTCAGCGCGATACGGGCGGCCTGCACAGCAACCCCGGTTCCGACCAAGCTGATCGGGAAGTGCGTGGTCCCCCCGGACAGATAGAGGGCCCGCATTTGGTGGGTCAGCTCTGCGAGGCGCTTGGTGACCACTTGGATCTGCTGGTCCATTTCGGCGCGGGACCGAGTCAAGTCGCCTTCGATGCGGGCCGCGTCCTGTTCGGCCTGGCCGGCGCGGGCGGCCGCATCGTTGGCGGATTGCTGTGCTTGCTGGGTCTGCGTGACAGCGCCTGTGAGCCGGTCCAGCGCCTGCTTGTTGTCCACCGCGAGCATGTCCAGCGCCGACATTTGATCGAGGAAATCCTCGGGTGAGTCGCTGACCAGCAGAGCGGACAGCCGGGACAACCGGGCACCTCGGAATGACGCGTTGGTCAGCCTGTCGACCTGCTCACGGTACTGACCTTGGACTTCCCGGGCCCGGTTTGCCGCGGCGGCCGCGGCGTTGACATCTGCTCTG
This sequence comes from Pseudonocardiaceae bacterium, assembly GCA_035252045.1. Taxonomy (GTDB): domain Bacteria; phylum Actinomycetota; class Actinomycetes; order Mycobacteriales; family Pseudonocardiaceae. The sequence continues at coordinate 12,892 of DATFDO010000053.1, read as the reverse complement.
GCTCGCTCCAAGTCAGCACGGCGGGCGTTGAGCTGGTCACGGGCGTAGTGCCACTTTTCGGTGAGGATCTCCGCCTGATGGTTCAGCTCAGCGAGCTGCTGTACTGCAGCTGTGCCGTCTCCGGGGACTGCGGGGTCCGCAGTGGCCGGAGACGGCGTCAGCATCATTGCAAGACCCATGGTTGCGGCGGTCACCGTGGCCGACGCAGTCCGTGTGCGGACACCGAACCTCGCAACGCCGGGGTCTTGATGATGCGACGACACGTCGCGGCTGCCTCCCCTTCCCTTGACCGCCTACCGAGGCTGACGGGTCCGGACCGGACGAAGGTGAGCCCTACCGGGTGGACACGAATGCCCGCTCGGACACACCCGAGAGAAGGTGCATCCCCGGCTCGACTCATCAACGCAGTCGATTCGGCGGTGACCTGCGTCGCCGCCCGTCTGGGAGGCACCTACCGCAAAGTCCCGGGAAGATTACGAAAGGTGACCGGCACTGTCACCACCGACGCGCGGGTGATGGGGCAAGTTGGCGTCTGGACACGCCGGACGTCACCACACTCGGAGCAGTGTTCGGCTCCACCGATCAGCCCACGTGCCGTCGAGACCGCTTACCGTGAGTCGCCGACCGCTCAGCCCGGTCACGCTGGTGGACGCCAATGGCGGACCGCGTCGCGTAGGCACACTGCGGCTCCTGGCGGTCGACCAGTTGCAGCCGGGGCACCATGCCGGCATCGGCCAGGGTGTCCAGCGCGTAGCGTTCCGCGCCGTCCAGGTCAACCCCACCAGGAGGGGCCCCGAGCAGCACGGTGATCACGCAATCCTGGCAAGCGGGGCCACGCGCTGCACACCGGTCACAATCCACGATCACGTCGGCTTCCTTCCGCTGATGATCTCGACATCGCGGACGGTAGACCACTACTCCGACAGTCTCGGGCAACCAGATGCTCGAGTGAGGATGAGCCGCTTTGAGAGGCGAACTGTCAGCCGATCCGGCGGATCGCCGTGACATCACGCCACGGCACCCTGGCAACTTTGACAACGTCACCGCTCTGCGGGGCATTGATGTAGAGACCGTTACCGACGTAGATGCCGATGTGGCTGACCGGCCAGTACAGCGCGATGAGGTCGCCGGGCAGCAGGCCCGAGGTGACCGGAGTGCCCACCCTGGCTTGGTCGAATGCCACGCGGGGGAGGCTGACACCGGCCTGGCGGTAAGCCCACATCACCAGCCCCGAGCAGTCGAAGGTGCCCGGTCCTTCGGCACCCCAGATGTACGGCGCTCCCTGGCGAGTCAGGGCGGCGCGCAATGCCCTGATCCCGATGGTGTCGCCGACCAGGTCGAGCGGGTAGTCGGTGAATCCTTCGGAGGCGTAGTGGGCGAACTCGTCGGCGGTGAGCTTGCCGAGACGCTCCTGCACCAGATTGATCTGGCGGCCCATCTCAAGCCGGGACTTGGCGACATCGCCAGCGATCCGAGCGGCATCGAGTTCAGCGACGGCCGCGCGCGTCTCGGCGTCGGTGGCCGTGGTTTCCGCCTGCTCGGTACGGGCGACAGCGTCGGCGAGCTTGTCCATCGCCGCCCGGTTGGATACCGCCAGCACGTCCAGCGCCGACATCTGATCCATGAATTGCTGCGGCGAGTCACTGATCAGCATCGCGGTCAGGCTGCTGACCCGGACGCCTTCGAACGTCGCGCTGGTCAACCGATCTACCTGAGCGCGGAACTCTTTCTGCGCATCTCGAGCCTGATCAGCGACAGCCGTCGCAGCTGCCGCATCACGATGCGCCTTCTCCGCGTCGGCCTGCCGGGCAAGCAGCCGGTCGGTGGCCAACTTCCACTGCTCGGTGATCACCTCGGCTTGCCGGCTCAGCGCACGCGCCTGCGCGACTGCATCACCCGGATTCGGCGCTGGGGCAGGGACTGGATCCGCGGCTGCAGGCGCTGGAGGCATGCTGAGGATGGCGGCGAAGGCTGCGCTCACCGCCACACTACGAAGCACACGTTTCCGAGGATGGGAAGCCACCCGCGGCCATCTCCTGTTCTCGGACCTACCGTCCGGAGGCTCAACTTGAAGGCGGGAGATCGTCCCGCGTTATTCGGGCTAACGCACCCCTATGCCATATGGACACGATTGATCACTCCAACGAAGGAACAACGACACACCGCAGCGGCACAAATTAAAGCCTGATTACCCAGCGTTACATTTAATGCCATGTGGGCCGCCCTTACAAGTACCGCCAACCCCATGCCAGCCGCTCCTAACAGCAGCCAACCGGGTCGCTCGGCCCTCGTGATGGTGGCGGATTAGCCACCGTTAACGACCCTCATGAACAGGGTTGGCGGTACTTGAGGAGCAGCAAACTTGCTTAGCGGGCGGCGGCGGACAGCTCGTTCGTCAAGGTCGTCCAGCGTTCCAGCAAGGTGGCCGCGGCGCCGGAGTCCACGGCCTGAGCGGCACGCTGTGTCATCTCCGAAAGGTTCGCCGCCAGCGTTCCGTTCACTCCCCGATGAGCCACCAGCGCCGCAGCGGCGTTGAGCAGCACGGCATCACGAATCGGACCGGGATCGCCGGCGAGAAGGCGTCGCACTGCTACCGCATTGGCGGCGGCATCCCCACCACGCAGATCGTCGCGACGGGCTGGCGGGACACCCAGCGCGGCGGGGTCCAACTGGTCACGGCGCACCATCCCAGCCTCGACGATCCACACCGAGGTGGTGGTCGTAGTAGTGATCTCGTCGAGTCCGTCATCACCGCGGACGACGAGCGCACTGACGCCACGGTCGGCGAAGACCTGCGCGAGCACGGGCGCCATTCGCGCATCGGCGCATCCCACCAGCGCCGCCCGTGGCTGGGCCGGGTTGGTCAGTGGACCCAGGAAGTTGAATGCCGTGGCTACCCCGATCTCCCGGCGAACCGCGGCCGCGTGCCGCATCGCAGGGTGAAACAGCGGCGCGAAGCAAAAACCGATGCCAGCCTCGGCGACGCACTGCGAGACCTGCTCCGGGCCGAGATCGATCGCCAGCCCGAGGGCCTCGAGTACGTCCGCGGCGCCGCATTGCGACGACGCCGCGCGGTTGCCGTGCTTGACCACCGGCGCACCGGCGGCAGCGGTGACCAGTGCCGCCATCGTGGAGATATTGACGGTGTGGGCTTGGTCACCTCCGGTGCCGACGACGTCCACCGCACGCTGGGGTACGTGAACCCGGCGGGCGTGCGACAACATGCCTGCGGCCAGGCCAGCGATCTCTGCTGGCGTCTCGCGTTTGACCCGCAACGCGACCACGAACGCGGCCACCTGCGCGGGTGTGGCCGCTCCGGACATCACCTGGTCCATCGCCCAGGCGGCGTCGTGAGTATCCAGGTCGGCGCCCGCCATCAGCTGGTTGAGCACAGCCGGCCAACTGCGAGCCCGGGTTGGCGCCACCATCCTGCCGACCTCAGCCGTTCGCTGCTTGCGGGCGGTGTGAGCGCAGCACTTCGGCCACCGTCTCCGCGGCAGCCAATGGATCCAGCGGATGCACGATCACGGCATCTGCTTGCGACCAGACCGCCAACCACCGGTCATCCCGGCGCTGCACCGACACGATGATCGGTGGGCAGTGCGCGATTTCGTTCTTGAGCTGCCGGGACAACCCCATGCCGCCGGTAGGCTGCGCCTCACCGTCCAGGATGGCCAAATCCACCCGTCCCGCATCGACTTCGGCCAGCACCTCGTCGATCGTGCCGGTCTCGACGTAATGCAAGCGGCCCACGTCTGCCGCCGGACGCCGTCCGACAGCATTGATGATCGCCTCACGAACCTGTGGCCGGTGGCTGAAGACCAGCACGGTGGTGGCGTCACTTGCAACGTTCATCTGGTGTCCGAGGCCCTCATGTCCGATGTAGCCGCTGTCCGATGAATGTGGATGTTGTCCGTATCGACCACATATCGGCCGGGCGTGGAGTTTGCCGGTGGCAGGCAATCGTATACGGACAATCTCCCGCCAATGCGGGGCGGCGGTGCTGAATCGCCATGTGCTAGGGTCCGGCCCCGCGCGTCACCGCTAGAACGAACTACCAGGACCGCATCGTCACTCCTGGCGGTCTCGGCCGCCCCCGGTCCAGGCTGCGTTGGCAGCTTTCGTCATAATGCTCCCGTGACCTCGTCGAGCTTGGCAGGCCCGTCCATCAGCCAGCGGGTGCACTCGCTGAACCGACCCAACATGGTCAGCGTCGGGACCATCGTGTGGCTGTCGAGTGAGCTGATGTTCTTCGCCGGCCTGTTCGCAATGTTCTTCACGGTGAAGGCCCAGCACGATGGGCCGTGGCCACCGATCAACGTGGTCACCGGGGAGCCCATCCATCTCGACATCCCCTACGCCCTGGTGATCACGATAGTCCTGGTCGCCTCGTCGTTCACCTGCCAGTGGGGGGTCTTCAAAGCCGAACAGGGTGATGTCTTCGGGCTCCGGCTCTGGTACACGATCACATTCTTCATGGGTCTGTTCTTCGTCGTTGGGGCCGCCAACGAGTACCGCACCCTCGTCACCGAAGAACATCTCACGATCCCGTCCCAAGCCTATGGCACCGTGTTCTACCTGCTCACCGGCTTCCATGCGCTGCACGTGAGCGGCGGGCTGATCGCGTTCATCGTTCTCATGATCCGGACCAAGCTGAGCAAGTTCACTCCCGCACAAGCCACTGCCGCCATCGTCGTGTCGTACTACTGGCACTTCGTCGACGTGGTATGGATCGGTCTATTCGCCGTCATCTACTTCTTGCCCTAACACCGAAAGGGGGCCGGGAGGCCTTGCCCGGCCGGAGCACTCAACGCCGAACAAGACACGACAGCAGGGGTAGCCAAGACCGATGACCAGTGCCACACCCGACGCCCAATCGGGCGCCAGCGGATCCATCCCAACCAGGTCATCGGGCCCGGGAGGGCAGCGGAAACGGCGCTGGCCCGGGCGCCGCCGGTTATCGCGAATGCTCGCACTCGGAGTGGCGTTACTGGCTGCCGGCGGGCTGTATGTGATGTTCGCACCGCAACCCCAGACGGCGCACGCGCAGGCCGATCCTGCACTGGTGCGCCAAGGTGAGCAGCTCTACAACAATGCCTGCATCACCTGCCACGGCGTGAATCTGCAGGGTGTGCAGGGCCGCGGACCGAGTCTGATCGGTGTCGGCGAGGCCGCGGTGTACTTCCAAGTCTCCACCGGACGGATGCCCGCATCCCGGCAGGAAGCGCAGATCGCTGAGAAGCCGGTGCGATACAGCCCGCAGGAGATTGACGCGCTGGGCGCCTTCGTGCAAGCCAACGGCGGTGGACCGCAGGTACCCAAGGAAAGTCTCGCGGGCGGTGACGTGGCCCGGGGAGGCGACTTGTTCCGGCTCAACTGCGCGTCGTGCCACAACTTCACCGCGCGCGGTATCTCGCTGTCCTCCGGCAAGTACGCACCCGAGATCTCCGGGGTGAATGCCAAGCAGATCTACACCGCCATGATCAGTGGGCCGCAGAGTATGCCGCGATTCTCCGACCGGCAGATCACCCCGGAAGAGAAACGCGACATCATCGCCTACGTGCAGTCGATCACTGACGAGCCCAACAATCCGGGTGGCTACTCCCTCGGTGGTTATGGTCCGGTCCCCGAGGGTCTGATCGCGTGGATCGTCGGAATTTCGGCGCTGGTGGCTGTCACCCTGTGGATCGGAGCGAAGGCATGAGTGCCCGACGGGAATCCACCGGTGGGCCACAGCTACCCGAGGATGCCGATCTGTCGACCGCGAGCCGCGAAGAGCTGGTCACGCTGGGCTCAGCGCTGGACGGCGTCACCATCGCGCACCGGGAGGATCCATTTCCGGTGCCGGGCACCCGTGCGGAGAAGCGCACCGAACGCGCGGTCGCGCGCTGGTTTTTCCTGGCGGCATTGGCCGGACTGGGTTTCCTCGCCGCCTATCTGTTCTGGCCTTTCCAGTATGCGCCGCCCGGCAGCGCAGGCGACCGACACCAGCTCTACCAGCTCTACACGCCGGTCATTGGGGTGCTGCTCGGGCTGGCAGTGTTCGCCGTCGGCGCCGGCACGATCTCCTACGCCAGGAACCTGCTACCGCATGAGATGGCCGTGCAGGAACGCCACATGGGAGGGTCCGCGGAGGTCGACCGGTCAACGGTAGGCGCGATTCTGGTCGACTCTGGAATCACCAGCGGTATCGCTCGGCGGTCGCTGATCAAGCGAGCGGCCGGAATCGGCGGGCTGGTACTCGGCGCTGGGCTGGGGGTTTTCGCCTTGGGTGGGCTGGTGCGCAACCCGTGGAAGGGCGGGGACAAGGCCGCGCTATGGGTAACGCCCTGGCACTCGGACAACGGTGAGCCGGTGTTCCTTCGCTATGACTCCGAACAAATCTCCCTCGCACGACCAGAGGACCTGGCCGCCGGCGCCATCGCAACCGTCTTTCCGTACAAACGCTCCTGGACAGAGCAAGAGGCGCACGAGGCGCTACGGGCGTCTGATAGCCCGGTCATGCTCATCCGGTTGGGTCCCGAGCAGGCAGCGCAGGTGATCCAGCGTAAGGGCCAGGTCGACTTCCACTACGGCGACTACTACGCGTACTCCAAGATCTGCACCCACCTGGGATGCCCCGCTTCGCTCTACGAGGCCCAGACCGCACGGTTGCTGTGCCCATGCCATCAGTCCCAGTTCAACATGTTGGAGTACGCCAAGCCGATCTTCGGTCCGGCCACCCGGGCCTTGCCTCAGCTGCATATCGACGTGAACGATGAGGGATACTTCTACGCCAAGGGTGACTTCATCGAGCCCATAGGACCAGCGTTCTGGGAACGGAGGTCATGAGCACGATGTCTCCAACGTCTGGGCCTACCACTCCGGCCGACTCCGGAGGGCTCACCACTCGGGCAGGCAAGGCAGCCGACGAGCTGGATCAGCGGTTTCACCTGGCCGCCGGGATGCGCCGGCAGATCAACAAGGTGTTCCCGACGCACTGGTCGTTCATGCTCGGCGAGATCGCGCTGAACACCTTCATCGTGCTGCTGCTGTCCGGGACGTACCTGACCTTGTTCTTCGACCCCTCGATGCAGGAGGTCAAGTACAACGGCGTTTTCCAGCCCCTGCGCGGGATCGAGATGTCCCGGGCCTACGCGTCAACGCTGGATATCTCCTTCGACGTCCGTGGTGGGCTGTTCATCCGGCAAGTGCACCACTGGGCAGCGCTGCTGTTCGTCGCCGCGATCGTCGCCCACATGTTCCGTACGTTCTTCACCGGCGCCTTCCGCAAGCCGCGGGAGACGAACTGGGCAATCGGCGTGAGCATTGCGATACTGGCCGGCCTCGAGGGCCTGACCGGTTATTCGCTGCCCGATGACCTGCTGTCCGGGACGGGGCTGCGGATCATCTCGGCGATCACGATGTCCCCTCCGATCATCGGTACTTGGGCGCAGTGGGCGATTTTCGGCGGCGAGTTCCCCGGCACGCTGATCATTCCGCGGTTCTTCATCGTCCATGTGCTGCTCATCCCCGGCATCCTGGTCGCGCTGATCGGAGTGCATCTCGCGCTGGTCTGGTACCAGAAGCACACCCAGTTCCCCGGACCGGGGCGCACGGAGCGCAACGTGGTGGGAGTCCGTATTCTGCCGATCTTCGCCACCAAGGCAAGCGGCTTTGCGATGACGAACATCGGTGTGCTCTGCATCATGGCGGGGTTGTTCCAGATCAACCCAATCTGGAACTTCGGTCCCTACAACCCTTCCCAGGTGTCGGCCGCGTCGCAGCCCGACTGGTACGTGGGTTGGCTGGACGGCTCCACCCGGCTATGGCCGGCATGGGAGATTTACCTGGGCAACTACATGATCCCTGCATCATTCTGGCCGACGATGGTGATCCCCGGCATCATGTTCGCCCTGGCGTTCGCCTACCCGGCGATCGAGCGCAAGCTGACGAAAGACAACGCGTCGCACAACCTGCTGCAGCGGCCCCGAGACGTTCCGGTGCGAACCGGCTTGGGCATGATGGCGATCTCCTTCATGTTCATCTTGCTGCTCTCCGGCGGCAACGACGTCATCGCCTACACCTTCGACATCTCGCTGAACGCCACTACCTGGGCGGGCCGCATCGGCATGCTGTTGCTGCCACCGATCGCCTACTACGTCACCTACCGGATTTGCCTCGGTTTGCAGCGCGCTGACCGCGCAATCCTCGAACATGGGATTGAGACGGGAATCATCAAGCGGCTGCCCCATGGTGAGTTCATCGAGGTGCACCAGCCCCTTGGCGGTGTCGATGACCACGGCCACCCCATTCCGCTGGAGTACCAGGGCGCACGGGTGCCCAAGCGGATGAACCAGCTGGGTACAGCGGGTTCCCCGCTTCCCGGATCGACATTCCGACCGGATCCATCGGAGGAGACCCGGGCGCTGGAGCGGGCCCGCCACGAGGGAAACGGCGACGGGATAAGCAGCAACGGTTCGGGCCGGAGAAGAATGGCGGGGCGGCCGCAACAGCCTGCCGACTAACGGTCGTTGGGTGACCGAGAACCCCGACGCGCGGACGTTGTAGCGGTACGGTTCTACGCCTGCTTCGGGTCACCGGGCTACCTCACCCCCGCGTGCGGAGGGAGGTTTCGTGCGCAGGTGGTCTGGCCCCGCGAGGGTGATGTTTTCCACGTCTACCACGGACTGATCACCGAGTTCTGGTCCTCCGAGGACCAGGAGGCGACGGATCGGCTCTGGCGTGCTGCCGTCACCTCACGCGCACAACGCTGAACAGCTCACTCCGGCTTCGGACCTACGTGGTATTCGAAGACCAGCCCCGACACTGTGCCGATCACCAGCAGGATGCCGATCGCCACCATCCACCACTGGTCGAGCGCGAGTGCGTAACCCAGCACGCTGGCCCCGAGCGCCATCCCGAACGGCCAGTAACTGCCCGGCGAGAAGAAACCCAGTTCGCCGGCTCCATCGGAGATCTCAGCCTCGGTGTCGTCCTCAGGACGCATCCGCACTCGGCGAGAGACGAACCGGAAGTAGGTGCCGACGATGAGGGTCAGCCCACCAGTCAGCGTGATCGCTACCGAGCCGACCGCTTCACCATGCGACCACAGCCCATAGATCGCCGCGGAAATGAAGAAGAACGCGGTAAGAATCTCGAAGATCCGCGCCTCGACCTTCATGGTGCCGCCTCACTCTCGGAGCCTGTCCAACGACCATCTCATCATGAAGGTTGGTGGCCCCCCCGCGCCTGGCGGATCTCGCGAGCCGTCCGGTCTGTGTCGAACGGTGAGGTGGTCACCGCCTCGGGAGCGCACAGCTCGCCGCAGTTCAGCTGGGCCAACGCTTCACCGGCCGTGTAGGCGCGATGGGTCTGCGGGTTGGTCTGAGCCCGCAACGCCAGATAACGGTCGAACAGATCCGGGGACAGTGCCCGCATCTCGAAGTTCATCATCGAGTGGTAGGTACCGCACAACTCCGCGCAGCGACCGACGAACGCTCCCTGACGCTGGACTGTCGTCTGGAACACGTTGTCGGTGTCGTTTTTCTCCGGGTAGGGAAAAACGTCACGCTTGAACAGAAAATCGGGGATGTAGAACGAGTGCAGGACATCCGTGGACTCGATGCGATACTCGACCACCCGATTGGTCGGTACCACCAGCAGCGGGATCGTGGTGGACGAACCGACAGTCGACAGGGGTTCGCCGTTGTCGGTCCGCCGTACCTGGTAGGTGCCGTTTTTCCCGGGTTGATCTTGTAGGTACTGGAACTCCCAGTTCCACTGGAAGGCGATCACGCGTACTCGCAGGTCCGGATTATCGACCTTCGCGTTGACGAAGTTCTGAGCGGTGACCGTGTAGTAGAAAAGCACGGAGACGATGACGAACGGGATAACGGTGTAGATGATCTCCAGCGGCAGGTTGTACTGGAACTGCCGGGGCATCTCGTCAGACCGTTTGCGGTGGCGGGCGACAGTCCACATGATCAGTCCCGCGACGACCGCCCCCACCGCCAGCGCAGCCACCGTCGCCCAGATCCACAGTGACCGCATCCGCTCAGCCTGGGGAGTGACCCCCTGCGGCCAGCCGAACGAAAAGGCCTGATATACCGAGCATCCCGTGGAGACCAACGCGACCATGGCAGCTAACCCGGCTACCTTCAGCAACCGCCCGATACGAGAACGGACCACGCCGATCACGCCTGTTCCTCCTCGTTGACCTGACGCGCTCGTTCGCCGACGCGGCTAGCCACCCCACCGATGCTGAGCCTAACCCAGCGCGATGGGCGAACCTTCCCCGGGGCGCAGGTAGCTCGGTATGCCTGAGGTCATACTGAGCCGCCATAGTTGGCTCAATGCCAGTGTTCGAGCGGCGCGTCGGCCGCATGATGGGAGGCACGCGGGTGTGCGGGTTGCTGGGACTACTGACCGCGCAGCAGGACGCGGCGCAGCGGGTGACCGACGTCACGGCAGCGCTGGGCTGCCAGCGTCACCGCGGGCCCGACGAGACCGGGACCTGGCATGACGATGACGTCGTGCTCGGCTTCAATCGGCTGTCCATCATCGACCTCGAGCATTCCCATCAGCCGCTGTGCTGGGGCCCGCCGAGCGCTCCCGATCGTTACACGATCCTGTTCAACGGGGAGATTTACAACTACCTCGAGCTCCGTGAACAACTGCGCGCCAAACCGTACGAGGTGAGCTTCCTCACAGCGGGCGATACCGAGGTGGTTGTCGCCGCCTACCACCATTTCGGGCCCACAGCCGTGCAGCGACTCCGGGGGATGTTCGCGTTCGTCATCTGGGACACGCAGCGGCGGGTCGTCTTCGGCGCCCGCGACCCTTTCGGCATCAAGCCGCTGTTCAGCTGCGCCGGGCCGGGCGGGGTGGCCTTCGCCAGTGAGAAGAAGAGCCTGCTTGAACTGGCTCCGTCGCTGGGGGTGCCGACGGCGATCGACCGGCGAGCGCTGCAGCACTACCTGACCTTGCAGTACGTGCCCGAGCCGGCGTCACTGCACACCGGTATCACCCGAATCGAGTCAGGCACCTCGTTCATCCTGTCCCCCGGCGGCAACCTGATCGCCGAGCGATATTTCCGTCCCGAGTTTCGACCCCGGCAAGTCCGCTCCACAGCGCAGGCGGACGCGCTGCACGACGAGATCACTGCGGCGTTGCGTGACTCGGTCGCCAAGCACATGCGCGCCGACGTCACCGTCGGCGCTTTCCTGTCCGGCGGGATCGACTCCACCGCCATCGCCGCGTTGGCCCGCGAGCACAATCCGGATTTGATCACTTTCACCACCGGCTTCGAGCGGACGGGCTACTCCGAGGTGGACGTGGCAGCCGAGTCTGCTGCGGCGATTGGCGTGCGGCACGTCATCCGCACCGTCTCGGCCGGCGAACTGGCCGAGGCCTTGCCGCTGATCGTGTGGTATCTCGATGACCCAGTGGCCGACCCCGCACTGGTGCCGCTGTGGTTCATCGCCCGGCAGGCCCGCGAACACGTCAAGGTGGTGCTGTCCGGGGAAGGTGCTGACGAGCTCTTCGGCGGCTACACCATCTACCGGGAGCCCCTGTCGCTGGCGGCCTTCGAGAAGGTACCTGGCGGCCTGCGCCGCACCTTGGGCCGGATCTCCACCCGGATCCCGGAGGGGGTACGCGGTAAGGATCTGCTCCGCCGGGGTGCACTGACGCTGGAGCAGCGCTACTACGGCAACGCGCGTATTTTCCGCGACGACCAGCTCCGTGCGGTGCTGCACGGATACGACCCGGCCATCTCGCACGTCGATGTCACCGCAGCCCCCTACGCCGCTTCCGCCGGCTGGGACCCGGTCGCGCGCATGCAGCACGTGGACCTGTTCACCTGGTTACGCGGCGACATCCTGGTCAAGGCCGACAAGATGACCATGGCCAACTCACTGGAACTGCGCGTGCCTTTCCTTGATCCCGAGGTCTTCCGGGTGGCGTCCGCCATCCCGTTACGGGAGAAGATCACCCGGGAGACGACCAAGCACGCACTGCGCCAGGCACTGCGCGACATCGTGCCTGCGCACGTACTGAATCGGCCCAAATTGGGCTTTCCCGTGCCGATCCGGCACTGGCTGCGCACCGATCTGCACGACTGGGCCCGCGGGATCGTCGACGACTCCGGCACTGCGGAATTCCTCGATCTCGCCGCGGTGCACCGGATGCTCGACGAGCACCGGGCAGGTCCGCGCGACTACAGCAGGCGCATCTGGGCGGTACTGGTGTTCATGCTGTGGCACGGCATCTTCGTCGAGCAGCGGATCGTTCCGGCCGTGCCCGAACCGCGCTACCCAGTCCAGGTGTAGCCGGAACCAGCGCCGTGAGCTGCTAGTTGAACGAGTCCCCACAGGCGCAGGAACCGCCCGCATTGGGATTGTCGATCGTGAAACCCTGCTTCTCGATGGTGTCCACGAAATCGATCACAGCGCCCTGCAGGTACGGGACGCTCATCCGGTCGACCACCACACCGAGGCCGTTGAAGTCCCGCATCGTGTCGCCGTCAAGGGCGCGCTCATCGAAGAACAACTGGTAGCGCAAGCCGGCACAACCACCGGGTTGCACTGCGATGCGCAGGTTCATGTCAGTCCGGCCCTCTTGGTCGAGCAACGCCTTCGCCTTGGCGGCGGCGGCGTCGGTGAGCTCGACACCGTGCGTGTGCACCTCGGTGCCGGCGACGTTCTCGACGGTCATAACTCTCCCCTGATATTTGAGCTGGGCGCGAACGGCTGGTTCTACCTTACGCGAACGCCTCCGGCCGGCGGCTGATTCCGCACAGCCCATGGTGACACATTGACCCAGCACCGTTCGGGTGTACGGCCCATTACCTCTAGGCTGGTGATGTGAAATTCCTGCGCGGCAAAGCCGGCTCCAGTGCCACCGAGCCCGA
>DATFDO010000052.1:0-4815 GCA_035252045.1 Pseudonocardiaceae bacterium | reverse complement strand
TAGAGCCATTCGGCGTAGGTGGCGAAGCCTTCGTTGAGCCAGATATCACTCCAGTGGCGCACCGAGACGCTGTCCCCGAACCACTCATGAGCCAGCTCATGCACCACCACCGTGACATCCGGGCCGGCGCCGAAAAATCCTTCGCCGTATACCGGGCGGGTCTGGTTCTCCAGCGCGAAGTGCAGGCTGGGCGCATTGGGTACCACGCCCCCCAGCTGGTGGAACGGATAGGGACCGAAGATCCCGGAGAGGAAATCAATGACCTCCGGGGTCCGCTCGACCGAGGCGCGCGCGGCGTCGGCCAGCTGCGGGTCGAGGGCCCGGTCATAGGCGGACAGGTACAGGCCGTAGCGGGTATCCCGGCGGACGATGTCATAGTGGCCGATCGCGACGAAGGCGAGGTAAGTGGCCATCGGCTCGCTTTCTTGCCAGCGCCACTGCTCCAGTCCGGATCCGGCCGGCTCAGGGCCACCGAGCAGCGCACCGTTGGAGATGACCTGCAAGCCGGCGGGCACGATCGCGGTGATGGTGAACGTCGCCTTGTCCGAGGGGTGATCGTTGGACGGGTACCACCAAGCGGCGATGTCCGGCTCGCCCACGGCGACCGCGCCGTCCGCGGTGCGCACCCACGGTGACGGGTCACCGGGTCCGTCAGGGATGGCCGAGGGCACCCCGGCATAGTCCACCCGCACCGCCATAGGTGTTCCGACCGGCACCGGGGCAGCCGGCGTCACCTGCAGCTCCCCACCGATCTGATGCAGTTGCGCCGGCTGATCGTTCACCGTGGCAGCCGAGGCGGGCAACCTCAAGTCGAGGTTGAACCGGGCGAGGTTCTCGGTGGCCCGGGCGGTGATCGTGGTGTGGCCGTCGATCCGATCGGTGGCAGGGTCGTAGCGCACCTGGATGTCGTAGGCGGTGACGTCGTAGCCGCCATTGCCCGCGAGCGGGAAGTACGGATCGCCGATGCCGTCGGTGCCGATGGCAGGCGGCGCCGAGGCTGCGGAGGGTGACGGGACGGACGAGGCCGGCGCAGGCGCTGGATTCGAACCCCCCCACGGGACCAGCAGCGCGATCACCACCAGTAGCACCGCCAGCGCCGGCCCGACGATCAGCAGAACCCGGTTTCGCATGACCACCTCCCGGGCACCGACCTTAAGCCCTCTTGGCAGGCGGTGGGCGCGATGACCACTACCCAGTCCAGCGCAAGTCGGATTCCTGCCGTGGAGGAGTACACGAGTGATCAGCATGCCGCGAACATCGTTCGCCCGGGGTAAGCCGCGCAGGTTGCGGTGCTACAGATGGTGGAGGTCGAAGTGCTCGCTGTCGCCGCTCTCGGTACGGCCGAAGTCTCACCAGCTCATCCGCAATGCTGACCATGGCCGTGACCACTTCCCCTGCGCAGGTGCGCTGACCTGGTGGGCCTGCTATCTGGACAGAGTGAGGCAGGCCAGTCGGACGCCGGCTTTGCCTGCGTGGCCCGGACCCATCGAGGTTTGCATTGCTTCGTGTATCACGATCGACCGGGCGCCTGGTCGGTGAAGGTGAAGGGCACTGTGGTGCGTGAGGTGGCTTCCCGGTCCAGCCATCCGGCCAGCTCCACGCCGCCGTCACGGTCACGCCAGCTCAGGTGCCGCCGGGTCTCGCAGGAAATGTCAGCACCGCAGCATGATCAGGCAGGCCGCCTTCCCCCGAACCCCCTCCCCTACTACGTCGCTGTTCCAGCGCCGAATGCCGCCCACGATCACGCGATAGCGTGCCTACCATGGTCTCCGAGCTGTTTGATTCAACCGCTTGGCGTAGCGTTGACGGCTTCGACTTCGCCGATATCACCTACCACCGAGCGGTGGCGCAGGGCACGGTCCGGATCGCCTTCGACCGGCCTGAGGTGCGCAACGCGTTCCGCCCGGCGACTGTAGACGAGCTCTACCTCGCGCTGGATCACGCACGGATGACTCCGGATGTGGGGTGCGTGCTGCTGACCGGCAACGGGCCCTCACCGCGCGACGGCGGCTGGGCGTTCTGCTCGGGAGGCGACCAGCGTATCCGCGGCCGGTCGGGCTACCAATACGCATCCGGGGAGACCGCCGACACCATCGATCCGGCGCGCGCCGGCCGGTTGCACATCCTGGAGTGCCAGCGGCTGATCCGGTTCATGCCCAAGGTGGTCATCGCGGTGGTACCGGGCTGGGCAGCCGGAGGCGGCCACTCCCTGCACGTGGTCTGCGACCTGACCCTGGCCTCAGCCGAACATGCCCGGTTCAAACAGACCGATGCTGACGTGGGTTCCTTCGACGGCGGGTTCGGTTCCGCCTATCTCGCCCGGCAGGTGGGCCAGAAGTTCGCTCGCGAAATCTTCTTTCTCGGGCGCGACTACAGCGCGGCCGATGCGCACCGGATGGGCATGGTCAACGCCGTGGTGCCGCACGCGGCGCTGGAGAAGACCGCGCTGGAGTGGGCGGCCGCGATCAACTCCAAGTCACCCACCGCGCAGCGGATGCTCAAGTACGCGTTCAACCTGATCGACGACGGGCTGGTCGGCCAGCAGCTGTTCGCCGGTGAGTCGACCAGGTTGGCCTACATGACCGACGAGGCCGTCGAAGGCCGGGACGCCTTCCTGGAAAAGCGCACTCCCGACTGGTCAGCGTTCCCCTGGTATTACTGACGCCGTGACAAGACCGAACGATCGCGCAGCTAGACAGTAACGCTTGCCGTTCGAATGCGATAGGAAACACAAAACCCATCGCAAGACAGTAGGTGTTTTATGGGAATCGCCGAGGGTTATCCGCCGCTGACGCAGTGCATTTTATCCTCACGCAAGCGCACCATGCGCACACGAGGCGTAATCGCTTAACAGGAGGAGTTCAAAGCGTTGCGGCGGGTGGGCGCACACATTGTGAACCACTCATCACAAGAATAGCGACGCGTTGGCGGCCGGCTGGCAGAACAGTGAACATCCGTTAGCTAACAGTGAGGACGAGAGGTGACCAGCCCGACCAGCCCGCACTGGAACCGGATTCAATATCTGAAAAACCGCATCCACGATCGGCAAATGCTCAGAGATGCACAGGTCCAGAACAGTGCGGGCTACCGGGGTTTCCAGGGCGAGATCAACCACCTTACGGGCGAGCTGCTCCAGTGGGAGCGGAACATCGGCCAGATCAACCGGCTCGAGGCCACTATCGCCAGCGTCGACAGCGCCGCCCAGGCCAACGAGCACAATGCGTTGTACATCGCCGGCCACTGGTCGCGGCTAGCCGTAGGGTGCGGCTTCATTGGTGCGCTGCTGTTGTTGCTGAGCTTTAAGTGGTCGCTGAGCCCGCTGCTGCTGTGGGCCGGTGCAGCGCTGCTGGCGCTGGCGAGCGGCGCGGCGTTCATGTCGGCGAGGACATACCGATCGGCGTGGGAGGAGCGGGACCGAGCGAATCGTCAGCTCGCCCAGCTCAGGGCGACCCGCAACGCGCTCATCCCGGCACCCCATCCCCCAATCGATCCGTACCCTCGCGTGTCGTACGTCGTCGTCCGGGATCTATCATGATCACCTCGCGAAGCACGCCGCTGACGCGCCCAGGAACTCACCAACGCGCAGGCCGAGTCACCCACGCCAGCTCGGAGTCCGCGAACGTCATCGAGCCGTCCTCGTGCAGCCGGCACCAGCCGGTGCGCCCCGCGGAATGCTTCACCTGCACCTGAGTTCCCGGCACGGTGACCCACACGCGCGCCGGGACAGCAACCACCCGCACCACCGTGTCCATGGTCCGCCCCGTTCCCTCCTCGGCACTGTCCTTATCGCAGCTAGAAAGTGCCTGGTTACGGCCGTTTAAGGCGCCGTTTGCCGCACAGCTTCAACGGGAAAGCTTGGCTGTCGAGGGTGCAGTGGTGGGCGGAGGTGCGGGTGCTCGTCTACCTGCTGGCCATCATCGCCGCGTTGATCGTGGCGGTGGGTGAGGTTGTTCAGCAACGCTGCGCTGCGAAGGCTCCCCCGGAGCACAATCTGTCGATCCGGTTGTTGCTGTGGCTGGTGCGGCAGCCTCGGTGGCTGGCTGGGCTGGTGGCATCCGGTGCCGGCAACGCGGTGTTCGCCACCGCGGTGGGGCGC
Source organism: Pseudonocardiaceae bacterium (assembly GCA_035252045.1). Taxonomy (GTDB): domain Bacteria; phylum Actinomycetota; class Actinomycetes; order Mycobacteriales; family Pseudonocardiaceae. The sequence continues at coordinate 719 of DATFDO010000052.1, read as the reverse complement.
GGCAGCGTAGCCCTGGTTGAGGCGGTATTCGTGGTACGGCTGCTGTTCGCGGTGGTCATTGCCGCCCTGTGGGGACGCCGCCGGGTCCCGGGCCGGGACCTGCTGGGATCTGTGGGGATCACCGTCGGCCTCATCGCGTTCTTGCTCGCCGGGCACCCGAGCAAGGGGCCTAGCGGCCACGTGCCCGACCTGCGATGGCTGATCGGCGGGGGCGGCGTCGTCGTGGTGGCTGCGGTTTTGACCGCGGCCGCTCGCCGATCGGCCCCGGTGCCGAAGGCGGCGATGCTGGGCGTTGGTGGCGGAACGCTGTTCGGGTTGCAGGCCTCGCTTACGCAGGGCGCGCTTCTGGTGTTCCACCGCGCGGGGGTGGTCGGGTTGGTGACGACCTGGAGCGGCTACGCGGTGGCCGCGGTGGCGTTGTTGGGCATGCTGTTGATGCAAAGCGCGTTCGAGGCGGCTCCGCTGACCGCTTCCTATCCCGGCGTGGTGACCGCGGAGCTGATCAGCGGCGTCGTCATCGGCATCGTGGTGGTCGGTGGTTCGGTCCGGCCCGCGCCGACCTTGCTGGCCATCGGGATGGCCGGGCTGCTGGTCATGATCGTCGGGGTCTACCTGCTGACGACCTCTCCCCTGGTCACCGGCCAACTCGATGAGCTGGTGCGCCGCCAGGACGTCGGGGCGGCGCTGCAGGTCGGGCAACGGCTCGCCCGCGAGATACG
>DATFDO010000051.1:0-7054 GCA_035252045.1 Pseudonocardiaceae bacterium | reverse complement strand
GCTGTTCGACTACTTCACCCAGCTATTCGCGCAGGTCACCAACCCGCCGCTGGACGCGATCCGGGAGGAGCTGGTGACCTCGCTGCAGGCCCAGCTCGGTGCCCAACCCAACCTCCTGGTAGCTAACAGGGACTCCTGCCGGCGGATCGTGCTGCAGTTCCCGGTGCTGGACAACGATGAGCTCGCCAAGATCGTCCACGTCAACGATGACGGCGAGTGGCCGGAGTACAAGTCCTACACGGTGAAGGGCCTGTATGACGTGCACGGTGGCGGCCCTGCGCTGGTCCACCGGCTAGACGAGATCCGTGCTGAGGTCTCCACCGCGGTCCGGGCTGGTGCGCGGCTGATCGTGCTGTCCGGCCGGGGTGTTGACGCAGATTATGCGTCGATCCCGTCGCTGCTGCTCACTGGCGCGGTGCACCACCACCTAGTACGGGAGAAGACCCGCACCCAGGTTGGGCTGATCGTCGAGGCGGCGGATGCCCGCGAGGTGCACCACATCTCCCTGCTGATCGGCTACGGCGCCGCCGCGGTCAACCCGTACCTGGCCATGGCCACCGTGGAAGACCTGGCCGAGCGGGGCCTGCTGGGCGACATCGACGGCAAGACTGCCACCCGGAACCTGATCAAGGCGCTGGGCAAAGGCGTGCGCAAGACGATGTCGAAGATGGGCGTGTCGACCGTGGCGTCCTACACCGGCGCGCAGATCTTTGAGGCGATCGGGCTGGGGCCCGAGGTCATCGACTCCTGCTTCACCGGTACCACCTCGCGGCTGGGCGGCGTCGGGTTCGACGTCCTGGCCGAGGAGGTGGCGCGCTGGCATGGCCGCTCCTTCCCGCGCGACGGGGTGCACGCCCCGCACCGGGAACTCGCGATCGGCGGGGACTACCAGTGGCGGCGCGAGGGCGAGGCACACGTGTTCTCCCCCGCCACGGTGTTCAAGCTGCAGCACTCCACCCGCACCCGCCGTTACGAGATCTTCAAGGAGTACGCCCGACTGGTTGATGATCAGTCACAGCGCCTGATGACGCTGCGCGGGCTGTTCACTTTCCGCGAGGGACTACGCCCGCCGGTTCCTATTGAAGAAGTGGAGCCGGTGGAATCGATCGTCAAACGGTTCGCCACCGGCGCGATCTCCTACGGGTCCATCTCCAAGGAGATGCACGAGGTGCTGGCCATCGCGATGAACCGGCTGGGCGGCAAGTCCAACACCGGGGAAGGCGGCGAGGACTCCGATCGCTACATCCCGGACGCCAACGGCGACCTGCGCCGCTCCGCGATCAAGCAGGTGGCCTCCGGTCGATTCGGAGTGACCAGCGAATACCTCGTCAACGCCGACGACCTGCAGATCAAGATCTCGCAGGGCGCCAAGCCGGGTGAGGGCGGGCAGCTGCCCGGCACCAAGGTGTACCCGTGGATCGCCAAGACCCGGTACTCCACGCCAGGGGTGGGGCTGATCTCACCACCGCCGCACCACGACATCTACTCCATCGAGGACATCAAGCAGCTCATCCACGACCTGAAAAACGCCAACCCGCGGGCCCGGGTGCACGTCAAACTGGTGTCTGAGGTCGGGGTCGGCACGGTGGCGGCCGGGGTGGCCAAGGCGTACTCCGACGTGGTGCTGATCTCCGGTCACGACGGCGGCACCGGCGCCTCGCCGCTGTCGTCGATCAAGCATGCCGGCACGCCGTGGGAGCTGGGCCTGGCCGAGACCCAGCAGACGCTGATCGCCAACAAGCTGCGGGACCGGATCGTCGTGCAGACCGACGGCCAGCTCAAGACCGGCCGCGACGTCGTGATCGCCGCCCTGCTGGGTGCCGAGGAGTACGGCTTCGCCACCGCGCCTTTGGTGGTCTCGGGATGCATCATGATGCGGGTCTGCCACCTGGACACCTGCCCGGTGGGGGTGGCCACCCAGAACCCGGTACTGCGGGCGAAGTTCACCGGCAAGGCCGAGTACGTCGTCAACTTCTTCGAGTTCATCGCCCAGGAAGTGCGCGAGTACCTGGCTGCGCTGGGGCTCCGCTCCCTGGAAGAGGCCATCGGGCGCACCGAGTTCTTGGACACCCGCCCGGCGATAGACCACTGGAAGGCGGAGGGGCTGGACCTGTCGCCCATCCTGCACGTTCCTGACATCGGTGACGCTCCGCGGCACCGGATCAGGGAACAAGACCACGGGCTGGACAAGGCGCTGGACAACACCCTCATCGCGCTGGCCGAAGGAGCACTGGCCGAGGGCTCACCGGTGCACCTGGATCTGCCGGTCCGTAATGTCAACCGGACGGTGGGCACCATGCTGGGGTACGAGCTCACCCGCCGGTGGGGCGGTGAGGGGCTGCCCGACAACACCATTGACATCACCCTGACCGGCTCGGCCGGCCAGTCGTTCGGGGCCTTCCTGCCGCGCGGGATCACTCTGCGGTTGATCGGCGACGCCAACGACTACGTCGGCAAGGGCCTGTCCGGTGGACGGATCACGGTGCGCCCGCACCCCGACGTCCAGTTCGTCCCGGAGCACAACATCATCGCCGGCAATGTGATCCTCTACGGCGCGACCGGTGGGGAGCTGTTCCTGCGCGGCATCGTCGGGGAACGGTTCTGCGTGCGCAACTCCGGCGCGCTGGCCGTCGTCGAGGGCGTCGGGGACCACGGCTGCGAGTACATGACCGGCGGCCGGGTGGTGGTGCTCGGGCCGATCGGGCGCAACTTCGCGGCCGGCATGTCCGGCGGGACCGCCTATGTGCTGGACATGCCCATCCACCGGGTCAATCAGGAGATGGTCGATCTCGACCCGCTGACTGATGAGGACCGGGTGTTTTTGGCTGACGTGGTGGCGCGGCATCACGCCGAGACCGGGTCGGCGGTGGCGCATGCGCTGCTGGCCGACTGGGACACCGCGGTGGACCAGTTCGGCAAGGTCATGCCCAAGGACTTCAAGCGGGTGCTGGCCGCTCAAGCGGCGGCGCAGCGCGACGGCCGGGACGTCAACGAAGCCATCATGGAGGCCGCCCATGGGTGACGTGAAGGGCTTCCTCACTACCCCGCGCCAGGGCCCCCCGCGCCGCCCGGTCGAGCTGCGGTTGCGGGATTGGCGTGAGGTCTATGAGGAGATGGACCGCGGCACTGTGGAGGCGCAAGCCGGCCGGTGCATGAATTGCGGGATCCCGTTCTGCCACCTGGGTTGCCCGCTGGGCAACCTGATCCCGGACTGGAACGACCTGGTCTGGCGTGCCGATTGGACCCAGGCCATCGAGCGGCTGCACGCGACCAACAACTTCCCGGAGTTCACCGGCACGCTGTGCCCGGCGCCCTGCGAGTCGGCCTGCGTGCTGGCCATCAACGACGACGCGGTGACGATCAAGCAGGTCGAACTCGAGATCATCGATCGGGCGTGGGACGAGGGCTGGGTGCGCCCGGTGGTGCCCGAGGTGCGCACCGGCAAGAAGGTCGCCGTGGTCGGTTCGGGACCGGCTGGGTTGGCCGCTGCTCAGCAGCTGACCCGGGTCGGGCACGACGTGGTGGTCTACGAGCGGGCGGACCGGATCGGCGGGCTGCTGCGCTACGGCATTCCCGAGTTCAAGATGGCCAAGCACCGGCTGGAGCGGCGGCTGTCGCAGATGGAGGCCGAGGGCACCGAATTCCGGGCTGGCATCGACGTCGGAAACGATCTTGGTGCGGATGAGTTGCTCGCCGGCTTCGATGCGGTGGTGCTCGCCGGTGGGGCCACCGCATGGCGGGATCTGCCGGTGCCCGGTCGCGAGCTGACCGGCATTTACCAGGCGATGGAATACCTGCCACCGTCCAACCGGGTGCAGGAAGGCGACCTCGAGCGCTCGCCGATCGACGCGGCGGGCAGGCACGTGGTGATCATCGGCGGCGGCGACACCGGCGCCGACTGCCTCGGTACCGCGCACCGCCAGAGCGCCGCTTCGGTAGTGCAGCTGGAGATCCTGCCGTTGCCTCCCGAGCAGCGTCCGGCGCACCAGCCGTGGCCCACCTACCCGATGATCTACCGGGTGTCCTCGGCGCACGAGGAGGGTGGCGAGCGGCTGTTCTCGGTGAGCACCCAACAGTTCCTGGGCGACGCCGACGGCCACGTGCGCGCGCTACGGCTGGTCGAGGTGGTCTTCGAGGGCGGCAAGTTCGTGCCGGTGCCGGGCACTGAGCAAGATCTTCGCTGCGATCTGGTGCTGCTGGCGATGGGCTTCGTCGGGCCGGAGAAGGGCCCGCTGCTCACAGGGCTCGGCGTGGACTACGACACCCGCGGCAACGTCGCCCGGGACGCGTCGTTCATGACCAACGTGCCGGGCGTGTTCGTCGCGGGCGACATGGGCCGCGGGCAATCCTTGATCGTGTGGGCCATCGCCGAGGGCCGCTCCGCCGCCGCCGGCGTCGACCGCTACCTCACTGGCCGCGACGTGCTGCCCGCCTGCATCGCCCCGACCGACCGCCCCGTGGCGTGACCTCCTCCAGCCGCCACCACGATGGTGCGGCCCCGACGGTTTCGTTCGCGACCGCGTTGTGCGGTCAGAGGGTGAGCTCGGCGAGCAGGAGAGGGTGGTCGCTGCCGGCGGCAGCCGCCTCGTCCACTAGGCGTTGGGTACCGGCCACCTCGAAGTCGTGGGTGACCCAAAGGTGATCGTTGTTCGCGCTCAGGGCGTGGTGGAGGTGGTGCACCGGGCCGGGGCCCAGCAGTGGGTCCGCACCTTCAGGCAGCGCTGGGCCGGCGTCGACTCCGAAAATGATCGGACCGGGCACTTCGGCGAGCCATTTGGCGATCCCGGCGTGAAAGGCGCGCTGCAGTGCCGCCGCGGGTGTCCCGGAGGGTTGCCGGCCGTGGAAACTGCATACGGTCAGGATGTCGCCACTAGACAGAGCCAGCTGGGCCGTGACCGTTCGCCACAGAAAGCCGGGCAGCACCGGTTCACGTACATCGAACGGCGCCCCGACCAGCACCCCGGAATCGATCAGCGCGGTGGTCGGGCCACCCAGGATGGCGCAACCCAGCCGGAACTCGCTGGCCCGCGGGATGCACAAGTCAGTGGACAGCGCACCCCAGGCGAAGTGCCTGTGTTTGCTGTGCATCCGCTCGTGGGCGGACGGGTGCGGCATCAGTGCGCGGTACACCGGGCGGCCGATCTCCTGGAGCAACGCGAGGTCGGGCTGTAGCCGGCGGAGCAGGTCGACCTTGACGTCCAGGAGACCTGTTGGTCGGGAATCGACGTTCCAGGTCACCACCCGGATGCGAACCGCCACTACTGCTCCGCACCCGGAGCGCGGTGCTCCGCGACCCGGTAGATGTCAGGCACAAATCCCCACACCGATCCCAACCGGCCGGGCTCGAAGTCCTCGCCGACCCGCTTGCGGTACGACGCCTGAAGGATCGCGCTCTCGTCGACGCCCTGGGTGATCGCCAGGCAGGGCTGACGGTAGGCGCAGCCCGAGCAGTTCTCCCACGAAGCGTTCGGGTAGATCCGCACCGACGGATCGGTCATGTCCTGCATCTCCAGCGCCACCGCGGTGCCGTGGCGGGTGATCTCCAGCTCGGTTCTGGGCAGCTGGGTACGGCGGAACGATTCGGTGCCGCGCTGCGTGGTGATCCCACCTGGACCCGGCATCGCCCGGACTTTCACGGCGGGCTTGTCCGAGCTGGGCTCGCCCAGCCGGAGCTCGTTGTAGATAGTGCCCTCAACTTTGGCGAGAAAGGCCAGCTGCCAGGCCCAACTACGGGTGAGTGCCTGCTGGTCAAGCCGCAGTTCATCGATTTCCGGCCACTGCGAGCCGGTGACGATCCGGTGCTCGACGAGCCAGTACAACTCATGGTCGTCGATCACAGCCAGGTCGATGCGCACCCGGTACTGCAGCGGCCTGCCCTCCTGGGTGATCAATCCCCGATCCGGGTCAGCCGGGTCGGGCAGGCTGATGTCGAACTGCGAGCGGACTCCGATCGGAGTGAACCGGTCGACCTCTCGGGCCCAGTCGAAGTACCGGTGCAGGATGCCGGTGCCCAGCTCCAGGTGCTGCTCCCAATCCCGGACCTGCTCCTCGGACAACTCGCAGGTTCGCGTATAGGCGTCGCGCTGCCTGCGCATCGATTTCTCGAAACCGGCGATGGCCAGTGGGCACACGATCACGCGATTCCAGTCCCACATGCCGGGGAAGTAGTAGACGTCCAGCGCATCGTGGATAGCCTCGCTGAAGCTGAACACCTGCGCCGGCTCAATCGGCTCGTAGTCTCGCCGCTCCCGAGCCGCGAAGTCCCAGGCGCGCCGGCATTGCCGAAACAACCGGCTCTCCCAAGGTCGAGCCATATAGTTCACACCCACGGCCACCTCCCGCCGCTTCCCTGCGATCCGAGAGTACCTGGACTCTCGCCGCCTCTCACCGCCTTCTGGATGCAGACTGCCCTTTTCGGGACCCCAAAAACGGCACTCTGCATCCAGACTGCCGTTTTGGGACGGATCAAGAGAGGCCTAGGTGACGGGAGATGAGGAGGCGCTGGATCTCGCTGGTGCCTTCGCCGATCTCGAGAACCTTGGCGTCGCGGTAGAAGCGGGCTACCGGGTAGTCGTTCATGAAACCGTAGCCGCCGAAGACCTGGGTAGCGTCCCGGGCATTGTCGACCGCGGCGTTGGAGGAGACCAGCTTGGCGATGGCAGCCTCCTTCTTGAACGGCGCGCCGCGCAGCATTCGCGCGGCGGCGTGGTAGTAGGCCAGCCTCGCGGTGTGCGCGCGAGCCTCCATGTCGGCGATCTTGAACTGGATCGCCTGGTAGCTGCCGATGGCGTGGCCGAAGGCGTGCCGCTGCCGGGCATAGGACACGCACTCGTCGATGCAGCCCTGGGCCAGGCCGACGCCCAGCGCGGCGATCGCGATGCGGCCCTCGTCGAGGATGGACAGGAACTGCGCGTACCCGCGGCCGCGCTCACCGAGCAGGTTGCCCACCGGTACCCGGCAGTCGTCGAAGAACAGCTCACGGGTGTCCGAGCACTTCCAGCCGACCTTGGAATAGTTCTTCGAGACGGAAAAGCCCGGGTGCCTGGCCGGCACC
>DATFDO010000050.1:0-8960 GCA_035252045.1 Pseudonocardiaceae bacterium | reverse complement strand
ATCCAGGGACTTCCGGTAGCCCGGCGTGTCGCGCCCTCGTGCACGGTGTGTCGTGCCCTGCTGCTCGGTGTGTCGCGCGCCGCTGCCCGCCTTCGACGAATCAATCCACTTTCCAGGCTCGGCGGGCCAGCTCCACGAACTGGCCTTCGGTCCTTCACGAAGCCGTGGATGGTGGTCAGTACCGGGCACGGTCACGCCGCCGTGCAGATCCGGCAGTCACCGCCGCTTTGTAGCTCGTGCTCGATCATCAGCCCGCGAATGCCGAGCACCAGGTCGCCGATCAGCCCGCGCGCTGAGTCCATATCAGTGGCAGACCACTCGGCATCCTGCATTGCCAGCGATTCGGCCTCGCCGAGGTGTGCGCAGATATCCTCGCGCAGCAGCGCAAAAGCGTCGGCCAGCACGGGTGAAAGAGCGTTCATCGGGTACCTCCGGGCGATCGGGCGAGGTCCGCTACCCCGTCGACGATGAGGAAACCGGTTCACCAATGGTGACGCAAGACAGTCACCAGTGGTGAACTTCCCGGCCTTGCGCGTATTTGGTGATCTCGGAATTTATGATCGGACGCCGGGAGATGTCGCCGATGCCGCATCGCGAGCCGACAATGCGCAGCCGGGAACTGGGCGAGGGGCTGCGCCAGGTGATGCAGAACGCCGGCCTGACTGGTAAGGAGGCCGCCAGGCTGCTCGACGTGTCGCCTAATTAGTCTCGATGCTGCTGTCCGGGAAACGCAACGCCAGCGAGGTGGATGTCGCGGCGTTCCTGGGGGTCTGCCGGGCCAAGGGCCCGGAGCGGGACCGGCTGCTGGCGCTGTGCCGCGAGCAGGACACCCCGGGCTGGTTCCAGCAGCACGGCTCCCGGCTGCCCAAGCAGCTCGTCACGCTGATCGACTACGAGAACAAGGCGGTAACCATCAGCGTCTTCGAGGCGATCTTCGTACCTGGCCTGCTGCAGACTGGGGAGTACGCCCGCACGGTGATCAGCCGCAACGTCAACGTGCCTGCCGAGGAGGTGGGAGACCGGGTGGCCGCCCGGCTGGCCCGGCAGAGCCTGTTCAGCCTGGAGTGCCCGGCCCGCTTCGCCTTCTACCTGCACGAGTCGGCGCTGCGGGTGCCGGTGGGCGGACCCCGCGGTGATGGCCGAGCAGCTGCGCCACCTGCACCGGATGTCGGCGCGCCCCTACCTGAGCTTGCGGGTGGTGCCGATCGCGCTCGGCGCACACGCGGCGATGACCGGGGCGTTCTATCTGATGGAGTTCGCCGAGTTCCGGCCGGTGGTCTACCTGGAAAGCGAGACGTCCAGCGTGTTCCTGGAACGGGCGGTGGAAATTCAGGCCTACCGCAACATCTTGGCGTCCCTGGCAGACACTGCACTCACCGAGGGACAATCGAGGCAGTTGATTGCCGCGCTGGCAACCGAGCTCTACGCGGATGGAGACAATCATGATGACCGCGCGTGAGCTGGACGGCATTGTCTGGCACACCAGCAGCTACAGCGGCGGAAACGGCGCCTGCGTGCAGGTCGGCTGGTACACCAGCAGCTACAGCGGCGGCAGCGGCAACTGCATCCAGGTCGCATCCGCGCCCGGCCGGGTGCTGGTGCGCGACTCCAAGAATCCCGACGGCCCCGCCCTGGCCGTCCCCGTCCCCGCCTGGCGCGCCTTCCGCACGACCATCACCGGCTGACTCCGCTCCCGGCGACATCGCCGCGTCGCGCAGGCTCAGCGGGATTATTCAGGCGCCTGTCACCACGCTGAACCTGCTGAATGCGGATGGCCCGAGGGAGGAAGTGACCTGGCATCAACCGCACAACTGCCGCCTCGGTGGAACCCGCGGGAGGGAGGAGGAACCGCGCTGTCTCAGCGGTGGCTGGATGCTGGCTATGTCACCGCGGATCCGGCCAGCGGACGCCAGCCGTTTTGCATCGTGATCGCGCCGCCGAACGTCACGAGCAGCCTGCATATGGGCCACGCCCTCGAGCACACATTGATCGATGTGCAGACCCGCGGTCGGCGGATGCTCGGCGATGAGGTGCTGTGGCTGCCGGGGCTGGACCACGCCGGCTCGCCACCCCAAACGTGGTGGAGCGGGAGCTGGCCAAGGACGGCAAATCCCGACGACTTGGGGCGTGAGCGGTTCGTCGAGCGGGGTGTGGCAGTGGAAGACCGAGTCCGGCGGCAAGATCCTCAACCAGATGCGCCGGCTCGGCGACGGCGTGGACTGGTCCTGCGAGCGGTTCACCATGGACACCGGGTTGTCCCGCGCCGTGCAGACGGTCTTCAAACGGCTTTTTGGCGATGAATTGATCTACCGAGCGGAGCGCATCATCAACTGGTGCCCGCGATGCCAGACGGCGTTGTCGGACATCGAGGTGAACCACTCCGAGGACGCGGGCGAGCTGGTTTCGATTCGCTACGGCGGCGGCGCGGGCTCGGTCGTGATGGCCACGACCCGCGCGGAGATGATGCTCGGTGATACCGCGGTGGCGGTACACCCAGACGACGAGCGGGACCAGCACCTGGTCGGGACCGAGATCGAGGTGCCGCTGACGGGTCGGCGTGTCCCGGTTGTCGCCGACGAGCACGTTGACCCGGCATTCGGCACCGGCGCGGTCAAGGTGACGCCTGCCCATGCCCCGAACGACTTCGAGATCGGTCGCCGCCATGATCTCCCGACCTTGACGGTCATGGATGAACGGGCAGCGATCACCGCACGGCGCCCGTTTGAAGGTTTGGATCGATTTGAGGCACGGCCTGCCGTGGTCGCCGCGCTGCGTGCCGATGGCCGGATCCTCGCGGAGAAGCGTCCCTACCTGCACTCAGTCGGGCATTGCTCCCGGTGCAACACCGTCGTGGAGCCGAGGCTGTCGCTGCGGTGGTTCGTGAAGGTCGAGCCGCTGGCGAAGGCGGCCGGAGACGCCGTCCGAGATGGCCAGACGCAGATCCATCGCGCAGTCCCGGACCGCGACGGCCTCACCGACGCCGACGCCTGGATCGTCGACCGCCTCGACGCCGTCGTGTCCGACGTCGACGAACTGTTCGAGAGCTTTCAGTTCGGCAAGGTCTGCGAGGCGCTGTACCACTTCGTGTGGGATGAGTTCTGCGACTGGTACCTCGAGCTGGCCAAGGTCCAACTCGCCGACGGTGGGCAGCGGGCGGAGCGCACCCGGGCCGTGCTGGGCCATGTCCTGGACATCGTCCTGCGGCTGCTGCTCCCGGTGACGCCGTTCATCACCGAGACGCTGTGGACCGCGCGCACCGCCCGAGAGTCGATCGTGGTCGCCGACTGGCCGACCGCAACGGGACGAGCCGCCGACCCGGGTGCCGTGCAACGGATCAGCGATGTGCGCAAGCTCGTCACCGAGCTCCGCCGGTTTCGTGCCGACCAGGGACTGAAACCGGCCCAGCACGTCGCCGCCCACCTGCTCGGCGCGGACGCGGCCGGTCTCGGGGAGCACGAAACCGCGGTGCGCGTGCTAACCCGGCTGGACGCGCCGCCGGAGTCGTTCACCGCATCCACGTCACTGGACGTCAAGCTCACCGGCGGGATAGGCACTGTAGAACTTGACATGCTGGGAGCGGTTGACCCCGAGGCGGAACGTAAGAGGCTGGCCAAGGATCTCGCTCCCGCTGAAAAGGATCTCGCGGCGTGCGACGCCAAGCTCACCAACCCGGTGTTCGCGCACAAGGCGCCTGCCGACGTGGTGGCCAAGACCCAGGCACGCCGGGAAGCCGCGGTCGCGGAGATCGCCCGTGTTACCACCAGGCTGGAGGCACGACCAAACCAGTGACCGTTGAGGAGCCGTGCGTCAACGCTGACTTCACTGACGCGGTGTTCGCCGAGCAGGAGTGGCAGGGGCGTTGCTTCGTCAGCTGCCGGTTCGTCGACGCGGACCTTCGCGGCTTGCGCACCCGCAGCTGCCGCTTCACAGAGTGCGACTTCACCCACGCCGATCTCGGCGAATCACAGCACCGCGGGACCGCTTTCCACAGCTGCACCTTCCAGCGCACCATGCTGGCCGACTCGGAGCTGCACCATTGCTCGCTGCTGGGCAGCACGATCAGCGAGTGCCGGCTGCGGCCGTGGACGTTGCGTGAGGTCGACCTGCGCTTGACGGCCCTGGGCCGTGCCGATCTCCGGGACACGGTGCTCGCCGGGCTCAAGCTGACCGAGGCGAACCTGGTGCAGGCCGACCTGCGCGGCGCTGATCTGTCCGGAGCGGACCTGACAGGGGCCCGGATGCTCAACGCCCGCCTCGACAACGCCGATCTGCGGGGGGCCCGGCTGGATGCCGACGCCCTGGTGCAGGCCCGGCTGACCGGCGCCCGGATCGACATCGACACCGCCATCCGCTTCGCCGTCGCCAACGGCCTGCGGGTCGACCCAGGGCGGTGATCACCGCGCCCGCCTTCGTGCCGGCCGCAGTGCTCGCCCCGCCCGGTCCGCGAGCGTGAACCCGGGTGCAAAGATGCCTGTCGTGAACGCGATTGTGCTGGACGGCAAAGCAACCAGGGCGCAGATCATTGCCGATCTCAAGACCCGGGTGGAAGTGTTGCGCAGCGCCGGAGTGACTCCCGGGCTGGGCACCGTCATCGTCGGCGATGACCCCGGCTCGCACGCCTATGTGCGTGGCAAGCACCGTGACTGCGCCGCCGTCGGCATCGCCTCGATCCGCCGCGATCTGCCCGCAACGACCAGCCAAGCAGAGCTGTTCGCGGTGATCGACGAACTGAACGCCGACCCGGCCTGCACCGGGTACATCGTGCAGCTGCCGCTGCCCCAAGGGATGGATACCGGCGCGGTACTGGAACGGATGGATCCCACCAAGGACGCCGACGGCCTGCATCCGGTCAACCTGGGCCGGCTGGTGCTCGGCGCGCCGGGCCCGCTGCCCTGCACCCCGCGCGGGATCGTGGAGCTGCTGCGCCACTTCGACGTGCCGATCGCCGGCGCCGGCGTGACCCTCGTGGGCCGTGGTATGACCGTCGGCCGCGCGCTGGCCCTGCTGCTCACCCGGCGCAGCGAGAACGCCACAGTCACCCAGTGCCACACCGCCACCCGCGACCTGGCAGCCGAGGTGTCCCGCGCCGACATCGTCGTTGCCGCAGCCGGGCGACCCGGACTGATCACGGCCGACATGGTCAAACCGGGAGCCGCGGTCGTCGACGTGGGGATCACCCGCACCGACGCCGGGCTGACCGGTGACGTCGACCCGGCGGTGGCCAAGGTCGCCGGGTACCTGGCGCCGGTCCCCGGCGGGGTCGGGCCGATGACCAGGGCGATGTTGCTCACCAATGTCGTCGAGGCCGCCGAGCGAGCTGGTCGATCGTGACCCAGCGGACGAGCCTGCAGCCCCAGCTCAGCTTCGGTCTGATCCTGGCCGTGGTCGCGGTGGGGATGGTGCGCATCACCCAGTACCACTGGCGGGAGGGCGCCGTGATCATCGGCGGGGCGTTGCTGCTGGCCGCCGGGTTGCGCGCCATCCTGCCGCCCGAGCGCACCGGGCTGCTCGGGATCCGCCGCCGAACCCTGGACGTACTCACCTACGCCGCCTTCGGGCTGCTGATGCTGGCCGTGGCGCTGACCATCACCGGCGGCCCGCTGGCTGCGAGCTGACCCGGGCAGAGATAGCCTCGCGCCATGGCACGTTCGGGCAAGGTTGCGGTCATCGGTGCCGGCTTCTACGGTTCCACCACCGCGCAGCGGCTGGCCGAGTACGACCTGTTCGACACCGTCGTGCTCACCGACATCATCGAAGGCCGCCCGGAAGGCCTCGCGCTGGATCTCAACCAGTCCCGGCCGGTGGAGGGCTTTGAGACCAGAGTCGTCGGGGTGACCACCGGCCGCGACGGCGCCGGCTACGAGGCGATCGCCGGCAGCGACATCGTGGTGATCACCGCGGGGCTCCCCCGCAAGCCCGGGATGAGCCGGATGGACCTGATCGAGGTCAACGCCCGCATCGTCCGGCAGGTCGCGGAGAACGTCGCCGAGCATGCGCCATACGCGGTGGTGATCGTGGTGTCCAACCCGCTGGACGAGATGACCGCGCTGGCGCAGCTGGCCACCGGGTTCCCCCGGCACCGGGTGATGGGCCAGGCGGGGATGCTCGACACTGCGCGGTTCACCAACTTCGTCGCCGAGGAGCTCGCCGTCCCGGTGTCCTCGGTGCGCACCCTGACGCTGGGCTCGCATGGCGACACCATGGTGCCGGTGCCCAGCGTCTGCACGGTGAACGGCAAGCCGCTGGCCGACCTGCTGCCTGGCAGCAAGATCGACGAGCTGATCACCCGCACCCGCAACGGCGGCGCAGAGGTGGTCGCCCTGCTCAAGACCGGCTCGGCGTACTACGCCCCGTCCGCCGCGGCAGCCCGGATGGCGCGCGACGTGCACACCGACTCCGGCGCCGTGCGGCCGGTCTGCGCCTGGGTAGCCGGCGAGTACGGCATCTCCGGTGTCTACCTGGGCGTCACCGCCGAACTGGGCCGCGACGGCGTACGGCGCGTGGTGGAGACTCCCGTCACCGACACCGAACTCGCTGAGCTACGCAAGGCCGCCGAAGCCGTCCGCGCCAAGCAAGCCGACATCCAGCATCTCTAGCCGCTGTCCGTACCCCCGATATGGAGACATGTCGGGTTGTCAGCAGGCTCTGCCACCCCGACATGTCTCCATATCGGGATAGGGGAGCATAGGGTGGCGCTGTCACGGGGTCAGCTTGAGAGGAGGGCCCGGCCGGTGGGCAAGATCAAGGTAATGGGGACGGTTGTCGAGCTTGATGGCGACGAGATGACCCGGATCATCTGGCATTTCATCAAGGATAGGCTGATCCTGCCTTATCTCGATATCACTCTCGACTACTACGACCTTGCCATCCAGCATCGGGACGCCACCGATGACCAGGTCACCATCGATGCCGCGCATGCGATCGCCCGGCACGGCGTGGGCATCAAATGCGCCACCATCACGCCCGACGAGGCGCGAGTCGAGGAATTCGGTCTCAAAAAGATGTGGCGCTCGCCCAACGGCACGATCCGAAACATTCTCGGCGGTGTTGTATTCCGCGAACCGATCGTTTGTTCCAACGTCCCCCGTCTCGTGCCGCACTGGACTGAGCCGATCATCATCGGTCGCCACGCCTATGCTGACATCTACAAGGCCACCGACTTCGTCGTCCCCGGCCCCGGCACCGTAACGATCACATACCTGCCGGATGACGGCGGCAAGCCGCTGGAGATAGAAGTGGCGCGCTTCGGCGAGGGTGGCGGTGTCGCGCTCGGAATGTACAACTACCGTAAATCAATCGAGGATTTTGCCCGGGCCGCACTGCGGTATGGCTTGGCCCGTAAGTATCCGGTCTACCTGTCGACCAAGAACACGATCCTCAAAGCCTATGATGGGATGTTCAAGGACGTTTTCGCCGAAATCTACGAGTCGGAATTCAAGGCCGACTTCGAGGCCAACGGCCTGACCTACGAGCACCGGTTGATCGACGATATGGTGGCGTCTGCGCTGAAATGGTCCGGTGGCTACGTCTGGGCCTGCAAGAACTACGACGGCGATGTGCAATCCGACACTATCGCGCAGGGATTCGGCTCGCTGGGCCTGATGACCAGCGTGCTCATGACCCCGGACGGTCGGACTGTCGAGGCAGAGGCCGCGCACGGTACCGTCACCCGGCATTTCCGGCAGCATCAGCAGGGCAAACCTACCTCGACCAACCCGATCGCGTCGATCTTCGCCTGGACTGGCGGTCTGCGTCACCGCGGTACGCTGGATGCCACCCCCGCGGTCACCCAGTTCGCGAACACCCTGGAACGGGTGTGTATCGACACCGTCGAAAGTGGCAAGGTGACCAAAGACCTGGCGTTGCTGATCGGTCCAGATACCCCGGTGCTGACCACCGAGGCGTTCCTGGACGAACTCGATCAGGGCTTGCGGCAGGCTGTCGGCCGGTGACGATAAGATGATCACAGCCTAGGCGGCGGAGAGTGACAAGTGGCGTCGGCAAAGCAGTGGATCATCGGTGGAGCGGTGGTGATAGGCATCGTTCTGCTGATCTCCGAACATGACAGCCAGACCACCAGTGGCAGCAGTAGCACCAGCACCACCGGTGGTGCTCGACCGTGCACGGTGACGGTCATCGCCGACGTCCTCAACGCGCGGTCGAGTCCTGACGGCAACGCCCCCGTGGTGGATACCTATTACAAAGGCGAGGTCGTCTCGGCGGACCGGACAACGCGCAACGGCTTCCGGCAGCTCGCGCCGGACCGCTGGGTGGCGGCAGAGTTCCTTGACCCGACGCCGGGTAGCGACTGTGGTTGATGGTGGGGTTGACGCCAGCTGCGACAATCGCTCTATGTCGTCAGATGTCACTCTCCGCCCACAGCAACGCCGCCCCCGGGTACTCTCCGGCATCCAGCCCACCGCCGACTCCTACCATCTCGGCAACTATCTGGGTGCCATCCGGCAGTGGGTCGCGCTGCAGGATGATCATGAGGCGTTCTACTGTGTGGTCGACCTGCATGCGATTACCGTCGAGCAGGATCCGCTACAGCTACGGCGGCGGACCCGGCTGGCGGCGGCCCAGATGCTCGCCCTAGGCGTCGACCCGGACCGATCCACGGTGTTCGTGCAAAGCCATGTTCCCGAGCACACCCAGCTGTCCTGGGTACTGGAATGCCTGACTGGGTTCGGCGAGGCATCCCGGATGACGCAGTTCAAGGACAAGTCGGCCAAGCAGGGCGGTGACCGGGTGGGCGTCGGGCTGTTCACCTATCCCATCCTGCAGGCCGCCGACATCCTGCTGTACCAGGCCGACGAGGTGCCGGTCGGCGAGGACCAGCGCCAGCACATCGAGCTGACCCGCGAGATCGCGCGGCGCTTCAACGAGCGCTTTACGCCCGACGAGCCGCTGCTGGTCGTGCCCGAGGTCCGCGTCCCGCAGATCGGCGGGCGGATCATGGA
>DATFDO010000049.1:0-7274 GCA_035252045.1 Pseudonocardiaceae bacterium | reverse complement strand
ACCGATCGCTCTACCACCTCAAAGAGGCCGATCCGCAGGCGTGGATCATCCCGCGGCTCAGCGGCCCGGCCAAAGCGGCGCTGGTGACCGTCGAGCACGACGAGTACGGCGCGGGTAACCCGCAACGCATGCACGCTCGCCTGTTCGCCGACATGATGACCGACCTCGGGCTGTGCCCGCAGTATGGGACCTACCTTGATGCCGCCCCTGGGGCTACCTTGGCCGAGGTCAATTTCATGTCACTGTGCGGCCTGCACCGCACGCTGCGGGGTGCGCTCGTCGGCCAGTTCGCCACCGTGGAGCTGACCTCCTCGCCAGGGTCACACCGGCTGGTCCGCGCCATGCATCGGCTGGGTTGCGGACCCGCCGCGATCGAGTTCTACGCCGAGCATGTCGAGGCCGACGCCGTGCACGAACAGCTGGTGCGCCACGGCGTGATCGCCCCGCTGCTGGCAGCGGAGCCCGAACTCGCCGCCGACGTGGTCTTCGGCATTCAGGCCGCCAGCCTGCTTGGCGACCGATTCTCCGCCCTGCTCCAGCGGAACTGGGGCGCGGACCAACCCACGTTACGCACCCCCCTGCCCGACGCTCCCCGCTAGCGCCTCCGGTCACCCCGATATGTCTCGATGTCGGGGGGCGTCGGGTCCCCGTGTGGGGTTTGTAACACGAGGTTTACTTGGGACGCATGTGGCGGAAATACCGGGATTTTTAGCTTTTATGCGTGCATACGGGACCGTATACCGCGCCGGCTACGGACCGGGACGCGGCAATGGCGCTGCGTCGCGACCAGGTCTACGGCGAGCTGCGGCGCAAACTCATGGCCGGTGAGTTCGCCCTGCGGGAGCGGCTGGTCGAGGAGCGGCTGGCCACCCGGCTTGGTGTCTCGCGCACCCCCGTCCGGGAGGCATTGGTCCGGTTGGTCGCCGACGGCTTGGTCACCCGCCACGACGGTGGCTACTACGTAACCCTGCCCGACATTGCCCGGCTGCGGGATCTGTACGAGCTGCGCATGATCGTCGAGCTGCGCGGCCTGGAGCGAGCGGTCGGCTCCGACGAGATCCGGCACGACCGCGCCATGCTGGAACCGCTGCGTGATCAATGGAAAGCGATGTGGACCGACCGGCCCGAGCCGGATCCCCAATTCGTCGCAGTGGACGAGGACTTCCACGTGACGCTGCTGCGCTCATCGGGCAACCACATGCTGACCGAAACCCTGATCAGTACCAACGCCCGGATCCGCCCGATCCGGATGTACGACTTCATCACCGCCGACCGGATCGAACGAACCATCAGCCAGCATCTGGATATCGTCGAGGCGGTACTGGCCGGGCAACTCGCCGAGGCGATCCGGGCCCTGCACCGCCACGTTGGCGAGTCGATGGAAGTGGTGGAGCATCGCGCCGCCCGCGCAGTCACCCAGATGGTGCTAGGCCGGGCAAGGTCCGGATGAGCAGCGGGGCACCGGGCAGCCTGCCGTTGCTGGCGGTGCGCGGGATCAGCAAGCGGTTCGGGGACGTGGTCGCCAATGACCGGGTGGACCTCACCATCCGAGCCGGGCAGGTCCATGCGCTACTCGGCGAAAACGGAGCCGGCAAGTCCACCCTGGTCAAGATCCTCTACGGGGTGTACCGCCCGGATGCCGGCACGATCGAACGATCCGGTACAGCGGTGACCGTCAGCTCCCCGGCGAGTGCCCGGGACTTGGGCGTGGGGCTGGTCTTCCAGGATCTGCGCCTGGTTCCTGCCCTGTCGGTGTGGGAAAACGTCGCGCTGCACGTGCGCGATGGCGGCTGGCGGCTGCGCCCGCCGCAGTGGCAGCGACGGATCAGCGAGGCGGCAGACCGCTACGGGCTGGCCGTGGACCCGCGGGCCCGGGTTGGCGATCTGTCGATCGGTGAATGGCAGCGGGTCGAACTGATCAAGGTTTTGCTGGCCGGTGCCCAGGTGCTGATCCTCGACGAACCGACCAGCGCGCTGAGCCCGCAAGAGGTCGACGGGCTGTTCGCCATCATCCGGCGGCTGCGCGATACCGGCGTCGGGATCGTGCTCATCACGCACAAGATGCGCGAGGTCCGCCAGATCGCCGACCGGGTCACGGTGCTGCGCGCCGGCCGAGTGGTACTCGCCGACATTGCGGCCGCCACGCTCACCGATGGCGATCTGGTCACCGCGATGGTCGGGGAGACTGTGGCGCCGGTCCGCAATGCTGGCCGCGCAACCGGCGCGGAGCCGTTCCTCCAGGCCCGGGACCTGCGACTGGTCGGCCGCAACGGTGGCGCCGGGCTGCGCGGGCTGAACCTGGCGGTGCACGCCGGTGAGATTCTGGGCGTGGCCGGCGTCGCAGGCAACGGTCAGCAGGAACTCGCCGACCTGCTCAGCGGCGCGGCACGGGCCGACGAGGGAGACGTCCTAGTCGGCTCGCGCCGGATGCCCACCGGTAACTCGCGTGCCTTCCGAGCGGCCGGGGTCGTCCCGGTCACGGCCGACCCCCTTCGTGAGTTCGTCATTCCCGACCTCACCGTGGCTGAACACGCAGCACTGTGGAAGGCGGCCGGCCAGCGGCGCACGCTGAGATTCGATATCCGCGGTGCGCCGGGGCAGCTTCGTACCTGGGGTGCGCAGGTCGGGCTCCGGCCGGCTGCCGCGAGCCGGCAGCTGAACGAGCTGTCCGGCGGCAACGTCCAGCGGGTGTTGCTCACATTGGCCTTCGGCGAGCCGGCCAAGGCGTTGGTGGTGTCCTACCCGACCCGTGGGCTTGACGTGCTCACCACCGAAATCACCCGGGCCCTGCTGCTCGCCGCCCGTGACACCGGCGCTGCCGTCGTACTGATCTCCGAAGAACTCGACGAACTGCTCGCGCTATCCGACCGGATCGCCGTGCTGCATCACGGTGAGCTGGCCGGTGTGCTGCCGCTGGCCGAGGCCGACCGGGGGCGTCTCGGTCATCTGATGATGGGAGGCGCGGCATGACGCTGTCCCCCACATCTGCGGAGATCCGCGCCGCACCGGGCCGGCGCCGGTATCTGGCCCACCGGGCGGACTGGCGCCGGGTCGGCCTGGTCGCTGGAGCTTACCTCGGGTTCCTCGTCGTGTTCGGAATTCTGGTTGCGGCCAGGGGCATCGATCCGCTGAGTGTGTACGCCACGATGGTCCGCTCAACGCTGCTGTCCGAGCACGCACTCGCTCAGACGCTGCTGCGGGCGGTACCCATCGCGTTGGCCGCGCTCGCGGTAGCCGTGCCGGCTCGGGCCGGATTGATCAACGTCGGTGGTGAGGGCCAACTGATCGTCGGCGCGGTCGCCGCAACCGGTGCCGGCCTGCTCATCGGTGGCCGGCTGCCGGGGCCGGTGAGCTGGTTGCTGCTGGCTCTGGCCGGGGCAGGGGCCGGCGCGACCTGGGGCGCGTTGGCTGGTGCGTTGCGCACCGGGTTCGGCGCCAACGAGGCGGTGACCACGCTGCTGCTCAACTTCGTCGCCAACGACATCATGCTGTACTTGATCTACCAGCCGTGGAAGGACCCCAACGGCTCCGGTCAACCGCAGAGCAGGCCGTTGGCCGACGGTGCGGCGTTGCCCAAGCTGCTCGGCAGCCAGCTGAACCTCGGGGTGATCGTGGCCGCCCTGGTTGCGCTCGGGGTGTGGCTGTTGCTCACCCGATCCGGATGGGGGTTCGCGCTGCGGGTGGTCGGTGGCAACGTCGAGGCCGCCCGCCGGGCGGGACTTCCGGTGAACTGGCTGCTGCTGGGTTCGATGCTGGTGGGCGGGGCGCTGGCTGGTCTCGGCGGCGCGCTGAACTTCGCCGGCCTGGAAGGGCAGCTACGGCCGGGCATCACGGTGACGTTCGGATACATCGCGTTCCTGGCCAGCTTCCTGGGCCGCCACCAACCGGGTCGGGTGGTCGCGGCTGCATTGCTGTTCAGCGCGATAGCGCTGTCCGGTAACGGACTGCAGCTGGCTGACGGGCTCGACGGCAACATCGTCGACATCCTGCTCGGCTTGATCGTGCTGGTGCCGCTGATTCTGACCCGAGCCAGACCGGGCGGGGGGCCATGAACGGGATCGAGCAGGCGCTGATCGGCGGGGTGGACGGCGGCACCGCGCTGCTGCTGCCCGCGCTCGGCGAGCTGATCGGCCAGCGAGCCGGAATCGTCAATCTCGGCGCCGAAGGCTGCATGCTGGCAGGCGCGCTCAGCGCCTTCGCGGTGGCCGTGGAAACCGGTTCCCCCTGGGCCGGGGTCGCCACCGGTCTGATCGCCGGAGCGGTGTGCGGGTTGCTGCACGCCGCCTTGACGATCTGGTGCCGGGCCGACCAGCTGGCCAGCGGGTTGGTGGTGTGGTTCCTCGCGCTCGGCGTCACCTCGGTCTACGGCACCGGTTACATCAGTGCCGCGATCAGCCCGCTCCCGCCGATCGCCGTGCCCGGGCTGGCCGGCATCCCGTGGCTGGGACTAATCCTGTTCAACCACAATGGGCTGGTCTACCTCGGATACGCGCTGGTCGCGGCCATCGCGTTCGTCTTGTACCGGACCAGGCTGGGGCTGCTGATCCGGGCTACCGGGGAGCGTCCCGAAGTGGTGGCCGCCACCGGCGGCCCGCTGCGGTTGGTGCAGCTCGGCGCGGTGGTCACCGGCGCTGGACTGGCTGGGGTCGGTGGCGCGCAGCTGTCGGTCGGTTACGTGGGTAACTGGTTCAACGACATGACCAACGGTTACGGCTTCGTGGCAGTAGCCGTGGTGCTCTTCGCCGGCTGGCGGCCGGCCCGGGTGCTGGCCGGGGCGTACCTGTTCGGTATCGCGCTGGCCGCGGCCTCGGTGCTGCAGGCGCACGGCGTGGCGGTGAACCAGTACCTGCTCGATGCGCTGCCCTACCTGGTCACGCTGGTCGCTCTGGTGTTGCTGACCGGTCGAGGCAGCGCGCAGGCCCCGGAAGCGCTCCGGCGGGCACTCACTCGGTCCGGCTAATCGACTGCGTTGAAGGGCGGCTGAAGATGGAAAACCGCAGGACGCTTCGCACCGCGCTGCGTTGGTCGCTCGCCGCGCTGACCATGATCGCCGTGATCGCCGGCTGCGGCGGCGCTTCAAGCACGTCGGGATCGTCAGCCGGGAGTATGACGGTGGGCTTCGTCATGGTCGGCTCCCGCAGCGACTCCGGCTACAACCAGGCCGTCTATGACGCCAGCCAGACCGTGGCCAAGGACATGTCGAACGTCCGGGTGATCACCTCCGACAACGTGCCGGAGAACAACTCGGTGAACCAGGCCATGCAGTCGATGGTCGACCAGGGCGCCAAAGTGATCTTCGCGACGAGCTACGGGTACTTCTCCCAGGCGCTCAAATTCGCCCAGGAGCACCCGGACATTGTGGTGGTCCACCAGGGCGGTTTCCAGAAGGGCGCCTTCCCACCGAATTTCGGCACCTATTGGGGTGAGGCCTACGAACCGGTCTCGCTCGGCGGCATGGCCGCCGGTGGCGTGACGAAGACCAACAAGCTCGGGTTCGTCTACGCCTTCCCGATCAGCCAGACGATCGCGAACATCGACGCGTTCCAGCTGGGCGCCCAGAAAGTGAACCCGGCCGCGCAGACGTATCTGGTGAACACCTCCAATTGGTGTGACCCGCTTAAACAAAAGGAAGCGGCGTCCGCGCTGCTGGGTCAGGGTATCGACGTGATCAGCCAGCACCAGGACTGCCAGGCCACGGTGATTCAGGCGGCCAAGGCGGCCGGCAAGTACGTGGTCGGCTACCACTACGACGCCCGGGCCCTGGATCCGGCCGGCTGGCTCACCGGTTCGGCCTGGGACTGGCGAGGCGTCTACGAGAACATCATCACCAGCGTGGCAGACAAGAAGTTCACCGGCGGTCCCTACAACGCCAACTGGGTGGGCACGTTCGCGCACAACGACAACCCGCTGACGTTGGCCTCGTTCGGCTCCTCGGTGCCCGCCGACCTCAAAGCCGAGATCACCGCTGAGCAGGGCGCTCTCAAACAGCCAGGCGCGTCAGTGTTCACAGGTCCCATCTCCTGCCAGGACGGCACGGTGCTTGTCGCGGCCGGCCAGACCATGAGCTACGACCAGGTCAACAGCATCCGCTGCCTGGTCAAAGGCGTCGTCGGCACGCTGCCCAAGTCGTAATGATCACTGTTTAGGCAGGATGAGCCGCGCCTGGCGCGGCTCATCCTGCCAGAACAACGATCAAGAGGGTGCTTGCTCGCGGAACTCGCGCACAGCTTCGGCGATGGCGTCCACCTCCAGCACATCCACCATCAACCCGACCTGGTCTTCCCATACTTCGGACGGCACCGCAGCACGCGCCTCGTCCTCGAGGATGTGGTACACGGGGAGGCCCAACTGGACCCCGGCCAACGGTCCTGCCCAACTCGGATCACCGAGCACCACCGTTTCGGCGGCGATCCCGGCGCTTTCCGCGTCCGGTGCGCCTAGCAGGACGAGCAGCGAATCTGCGCCGTGCTCGTCCACCAGGCGCTTGATCGTCTCCTGGGTGGACAGGTCCATGGCTCCGGCGGCCGTTCAAACGAAGCATTCGGTGGCAACGTACGCCACCGGGGCACCGGCCGCTTGGACACAGGTTGCGATCGCCGGACCGGCGACGCCGTCGCGTTCGCCGATCACAATGACCTGCTTGCCGTCGAACATTCACACCTCCTGATCGGGCCCACTGTGATTGGGCGCTGTAGGTGACTTTTCCAGGGCGGCAGCCAGCCAGGCGTCGACCTGATCTGCGTTGAGGTTGGGCTCGGAGATCCGGGCCACCTCCTCGCCATCGGACAACAGCAGGAGCGTGGGCAGGCCGCGTACTTGCAGCGACATACACAACCGCCGGGCCTTGCTGGCGTCCAACTTGACCACGGTCAGGTCCGGGTTGGCGCCGGCGATGGTCGCCATGTGCGGGGCCAGCGCCACGCATGGGCGGCAGCTGTCGGCCCAGACGTACACCAGCACCAGACCGGATCCAGTCAGCTCAGAGAATGTCTCTTTGGTGGCATCCACCACTGCCATGTGCTCAACCTCCGTTGCGTTCCAGCAGCACGCTCATCCCGTCGGAGCGTTGGCTCATCCGTCCCAGGAACAAGCTGCCCTTGGCGAGCAGCAATGCCCGGTCGGCGTCCCCCGCCGTCAGGCGGGTCAGGGCATGCGGCAGGTAGCACACCGCAGAGGCGAGATGGCCCTGGGTGGGGGCGTAACCTGGCATGCCGCGCTCGGTGACGAAGGCGTCGATGCCCTCGCGGCCGATCTCCTTGCGGCGCGCGGCCAGC
>DATFDO010000048.1:0-7336 GCA_035252045.1 Pseudonocardiaceae bacterium | reverse complement strand
CGCGTGCATCGGGTGCCCGAGCTCGAGCATCACGTAGTTGGTGACATCGACGGCTAGCGAGATCGGCCGCATACCTGCGAGTTGCAACCGCCGGCGCATCCACCACGGAGACTCCGCGGTCGGACGAAGGCCCGACACCTGGCGCACGACAAAGCGGCGGCAACCCTGCTCATCCTCGATGTGCACCGGCCAGCTGGCGGTGTCGGCCGGCGGCACATCCAGCAGGCCGGGATCGCTGTAGGGCACGTCGAATGCGATGGCCAGCTCGCGGGCCAGCCCGCGCACCGACAGGCAGTAGCCCCGGTCCGGGGTAATCGCCAGCTCGATCACTGCATCGTGGAGGCCGAGCACGTCGAGCGCGCTTTCCCCGGGCCGGGCCGCATCGGCCGTCAGCACGATGATCCCGGTGTGGTCATCGCCGAGCCGCAGCTCAGCGGCCGAGCAGATCATCCCCTCGGAGGTGCGGCCGTAAGCGGGGCGCGCACCGATCGCGACGTCACCGGGCAGCACCGTGCCGGGCCGGGCCAGCACCACCAGATCGCCTTCGGTGAAGTTGGTGGCGCCGCAGATCACGCCGCGGGGCGCCGATTCGCCGTCGTCCACCCGGACGTACCGGATGGGCTTGCTGAAACCGGTCAGCTCCTCGATCTGCACCACCCGCCCCACCACCAGCGGACCGCTGACCGGGCCGAGCTGGTGCACCGCCTCGACTTCGAGGCCCGCCCGCACGAAGGCGTCCGCGATCTGATCCACCGTCGGGGCGCCGTCGCCCTCGGGGAGTGCGACGTGATCGCGCAGCCACGACACCGGAACGCGCATCGGTTCAGGCCTCCATTCCGAACGCACAGGTGAAGCGGACGTCGCCCTCGACCATGTCCCGCATGTCGGTGATGCCGTTGCGGAACTGCAGGGTCCGCTCGATGCCCATGCCGAAGGCGAAACCGGAGTAGACGCCCGCGTCGACCCCGCAGGCGCGCAGCACATTGGGATTGACCATCCCGCAACCGCCCCACTCGACCCAGCCCGCTCCTCCTTTGCGCTCCGGGAACCACACATCAACCTCGGCAGAGGGCTCGGTGAACGGGAAGAACGATGGCCGTAACCGGGTCCGGGAGGCTTCGCCGAACATGGCTCGGGCGAACGCGTCCAGGGTGCCCTTGAGATGCGCCATCGTGATGCCCTTATCCACCGCGAGCCCTTCGATCTGGTGGAAGACCGGGGTGTGGGTGGCATCCAGTGCGTCGGTGCGGAATGTCCGCCCCGGGCACACCACGTAGACCGGAAGCTCGCGCTCCAGCAGGGCCCGCACCTGCACCGGGGAGGTGTGCGTGCGCAGCACCATGCCGGATCCCTCCGGCGCGACATAGAAGCTGTCCTGCATGGTGCGTGCCGGGTGATCTTTGGGGAAGTTGAGGGCGTCAAAGTTGAACCACTCGGCCTCGAGTTCGGGGCCCTCGGCGACCTCGTAACCCATGGCGACGAACACGTCCGCGATCCGCTCGCACAGCGCGGTGATGGGGTGCCGGGCACCGGTGGGCACGCGATCCCAGGGCAGCGTGACGTCGACGGCCTCGGCCCGCAACGTGCTGGAATCCCGCTCGGCTTGTAGCTCGGCGCGACGCTGGTCGAAGGCCGCCTGCACGGCGATGCGGCTGGCGTTGAGCCGCTTGCCGGCCTCGGCCCGGGCCTTGGGGGGCAGCGCACCGATCTCGCGCCGGGCGGTCAGCAGGGGTGACCGGTCGCCGAGATGGGCGGGTTTGACCGCAGCCAATTGCTCGAGGTCAGCTGCCCGTGCGAACGCTTTCTCGGCGTCCTCGACGGCCTGCGCGAGCGCTTCAGCGGCGAGCACGGCGACCTGCTTGGGGTCGTAGGAGTCGTTGGGTCCAGACATGAGGTGAGAAGCTCCTGGGCTTCCGGAGGGCCACGACATCGGGCGCCTGCCGGGCCGGTATGCGGTCAGTTCTGGGGCAGATCCTAGGTGATCGGTCCGGCGGCGGACTGTCGACGGTGCGCCCGCGCGCTCGCGTACAGGCAGATCGCTGCCGCGGTCGCCAGGTTGAGACTCTCCGCGCGCCCGTACAGCGGGATGGCGACGGCGCGGTCAGCGACGGCCAGCAGGTCGCGATCCACACCGTGCGCCTCGCTGCCGAACAGCCATGCCGTCGGCGCCGCCAACACGCCCGCGTCGACCAGGTCGTCGAGGTCATGCCCGGCGCCGGCGTCAGCGGCCAGTACCTGCAGCCCAGCCTCGCGGCACGAGGTGACCGCCCGGCGCGGATCGGGTTCCATCCCTAACGTGATGTGGAAGATGCTGCCGGTGGACGCCCGCACGCATTTGCCGTTGTGGGGATCGACGGTCTCGCCGGCGAACACCACCGCACCCGCACCGGCAGCATCGGCCACCCGGATGACCGTGCCGGCATTGCCCGGGTCCGAGACACCGGCCAGGACCACGGCCAGGCGAGTGGCTCGCAGTGCTGCTGCCACAGGCCGGCCGAGCGCAGCACAGACGGCCACGATGCCCTGGGGAGCGACTGTTTCGGACAAACCTGTGGCGGCCCGTTCAGTGATCAATGACACCGGCGCGCCGCACGCTTCGACGAGGTCTGGGTGGCGCTGTGCCGCACGCTCGGTGACGAACAGCTCAAGCACCGTTGCGTCGGTGATGGCCTCCCGTACGGCCTGAGCGCCCTCCACGAGGAATCGCCCTTCGGAGTCGCGGTTGCGCCGCCGGAGCAAACCGCGCGCAGCGACGATCCTGGGTGTCCGCTCGGTGAACGGGACGCCTGGCCGGGTTGGGGACGCTGGACTCAGGCGGCGTCGCCGTCCCGGGCTGCCGGAGCGCTCGCCCCGCGGCTGGCCGGCAGGTTGGCCCTGGCGATCTCGACCAGCGCGGTAAACGCGGCGGGATCCGAGACGGCCAATTCGGCGAGGTTCTTGCGGTCTACTTCGACCCCCGCAAGGCGCAATCCCTGCACGAGCCGGTTGTAGGTCATCCCGTTCTGCCGCGCAGCGGCGTTGATCCGGGTGATCCAGAGCTGCCGGAAGTCACCTTTGCGCGCCCGCCGATCCCGGTAGGCGTACTGCAACGAGTGGAGGATCTGTTCCTTGGCCTTGCGGTAAAGCCGGGAACGCTGGCCGCGGTAACCGCTGGCGGCTTCGAGGGTGCTGCGGCGCTTCTTCTGGGCGTTGACCGCTCGCTTGACGCGTGCCACTGGTTTGTCCTGTCGATCTCGGGGGCGGGCTCACCGCCCAGGGGTCGGGGGTCTGGTTCGGCGATGCGTGGCGGTCGGTCAGCGACCGAGCAGCTTGCGGATCCGCGAAGTGTCCTGGGAGGCCACCTCGACGACCCCGGTCAGCCGGCGGGTGATCCGGGAGGACTTCTTCTCCAGTAGGTGGCGTTTGCCAGCGCGCTGCCGCAGCAACTTGCCGGTAGCGGAGAGCTTGACGCGCTTCGCGGTACCGCTGTGGGTCTTGTTCTTCGGCATGTCCGTCCTCGTTGTGCCACCGGGCATGGCGGCGCTGACTGTGCGGTGGCCCTGCCGGGCCACCGCCATTTTCCCGGTGACCCGCTGGCCACCGAATGCTGCTAGCAGCGGGCGTTACTCTGCCGCGTCGGCTGCGCCCGCCGGCTCCACCGCGGTCCGATCGACTCTGGGCACCCGTGGCTTGTTGCGGTGTGGGGCCAGCACCATCGTCATGTTCCGGCCGTCCTGCTTGGCGGAGGTCTCCACGAAGCCGAGATCAGCGACATCCTCGGAGAGCCGCTGCAGCAGCCGGAAGCCCAGCTCCGGCCGGGACTGCTCGCGACCCCGGAACATAATGGTGACCTTCACTTTGTGCCCCGCGTCGAGGAACCGAACTACGTGGCGCTTCTTCGTCTCGTAGTCGTGCGCATCGATCTTGGGGCGGAGCTTTTGCTCCTTGATAACCGTCATCTGCTGATTGCGGCGGGACTCGCGGGCCTTCTGCGCGGTCTCGTATTTGAACTTGCCGAAGTCCATCAGTTTGCAGACCGGTGGACGGGCCTGCGCCGCAACCTCGACCAGGTCGAGATCCGCTTCCTGAGCTAGTCGAAGCGCGTCCTCGATGCGGACAATGCCGACCTGCTCGCCATTCGGACCAACTAACCTGACCTCCGGAACGCGAATGCGTTCGTTGATGCGTGTCTCGACGGTGATGTGGCCTCCTCAGTCGTGCTACCGCGGCGCAACCGAGCAGGTGGGCGCACTCCCTACGGACACACACCCCGGACGCCACGCGGCCCCGCACGTATCGTGACGTGCGGGGCCCGCAGATCCGACC
Source organism: Pseudonocardiaceae bacterium (assembly GCA_035252045.1). GTDB lineage: Bacteria > Actinomycetota > Actinomycetes > Mycobacteriales > Pseudonocardiaceae. The sequence continues at coordinate 3,031 of DATFDO010000048.1, read as the reverse complement.
GATCGACGCCGCGTGTTGGCTGTCAACACCCAACGTCAACACTGGAACCCCGCTAGGGATTCCAGGGACCGGACCCGGCCGCCTCACAGCGGTTCGGGTGGGAGCGGGCTCCACTTGCCGCCTCCGCCGAAGCGGAGGTTTGGTCGCACCGGACATCGTAGCAGGTAAGGCACCCGGCGTAGGGCATCCACGGGACAGAAGGCGATGCGGTGCGCAGTGACAGCTCAGCGAGGCAGCCCGACGATACCGTGGCGAGGTCACTCGACGGACGTAGACAGCCGAGAGCACCATCCGGGAAGTCGACAATAACGACGTTCTGTCCGCCTTACATCGCTGCTGTGGTGTTCACGGGCCGCGGCACCGGAGGGCAGCTGCTGGTCGCGAAGTATCCGCGGGCCTGCTAGGCCCGGCTTGCGACCGCCAAGATCGATCCGCGTGGCGAGGGATTGGCAGCAGTTTGAGACAGCGACACCGGGCGTTGGTAGTACTTGAAGGGCGACCAACGGTGGCGCTATGAGCGCGCCGCGACAGCAGCTCGGCGACGAGGCGGGGTGGCATGCTGAACGTCGACCACGGGGCGCAGGAATTGACCGGTGTAGCTGGTGTCGAGAGCGGCGACTTGCTCGGGTGTCCCCTCCGCGATGACGGTACCGCCGGCCGCACCTCCTTCGGGGCCCATGTCGACCACCCAGTCCGATGACTTGATCACATCGAGGTTGTGCTCGATCACGATGACCGTGTTGCCCTTATCCGCCAGCTCATTGATCACACCGAGCAGCTTGCGGATGTCCTCGAAGTGCAAGCCGGTAGTGGGCTCGTCGAGCACGTACACAGTGCGGCCGGTGGAGCGTTTCTGCAATTCGCTGGCCAGCTTGACGCGCTGCGCCTCGCCACCGGACAGCGTCGGCGCGGGCTGCCCGAGCCGGACATACCCCAACCCGACATCCACGAGCGTCTTGAGGTGCCGGTAAATCGCCGAGATCGGCTCGAAGAACGCCGCCGCATCCTCGATGGGCATATCCAGCACCTCGGCGATGGTCTTGCCCTTGTAGTGCACCTCGAGGGTCTCCCGGTTGTATCGGGCGCCGTGGCAGACCTCGCAGGGCACATAGACGTCGGGCAGGAAGTTCATCTCGATCTTGATGGTGCCGTCGCCGGCGCAAGCCTCGCAGCGACCGCCCTTGACGTTGAAGGAGAACCGCCCGGGCTGGTAACCGCGGACCTTCGCCTCCGTTGTAGCGGCGAACAGCTTGCGGATCCGATCGAACACGCCGGTATAGGTTGCCGGGTTCGAGCGAGGGGTCCGTCCGATCGGGGACTGATCCACCTTGACCAGTTTGTCGACGTGCTCCAACCCGGTGACCCTGGTGTGCCGGCCCGGCACTTGACGGGCGCCATTGAGCCGGTTCGCCAGCACCGTCGCCAGAATGTCATTGACCAGCGTCGATTTGCCCGACCCGGACACCCCCGTGACAGAGACCAGGCAACCGAGCGGGAAGGACACGTCGATGCCGCGCAGGTTGTGCTCCCGCGCTCCGACCACGGTCAACCGCCGCGACCGGTCCACCGAGCGTCGCACAGCAGGAACCGGGATGCTGCGCCGGCCGGACAGGTAGGCGCCGGTGATCGACGTGTCGTGCTGCTCCAGCCCCGGGAACGGGCCGCTGTAAACGACCTGCCCGCCGTGCTCGCCGGCCCCCGGGCCGATGTCCACCACCCAGTCGGACGTCCGGATGGTTTCCTCGTCGTGTTCGACCACGATCAGGGTGTTGCCCAGGTCGCGCAGTCTGGTCAGGGTGGCCAGCAGCCGGTGGTTGTCCCGCTGGTGCAGGCCGATCGAGGGTTCGTCCAACACGTAGAGCACCCCGACCAGCCCAGAACCGATCTGGGTGGCCAGCCGAATCCGCTGCGCCTCGCCGCCGGACAAGGTGGCCGAGGCGCGGTCTAGGGACAGGTAGTCCAGCCCGACGTCGAGCAGGAAGCGCAACCGCGCCTGTATCTCCTTGAGCACCGCACCGGCAATCATGGCCTGCCTGGTGTCCAACCGCAGACCGTCAAGAAAGGCCGCGGCGTCGCGGACGGACAACGCGGACACGTCGGCGATGGATTTACGGCCCTCGGTGGTGTGGGTGAGCGTGACGGCGAGGATCTCCGGCTTGAGCCGGGTGCCGCGGCAGGCTGGGCACGGCACGTCGCGCATGTAGCCGTCGTACTTGTCGCGCATGTGGTCCGATTCGGCCGTCTTCATCCGGCGATCCAGAAACGGGATGGCGCCCTCGAAGGTGGCGTAGTAGGCGCGCTCCCGGCCGTAGCGATTGCGGTACCGGACGTGGACCTGCACGTCGATGCCGTGCAGCACGGCTTTCTGGGCGCTGGCCGTCAACCGTCGCCACGGGGTGTCCATCCGGAAGCCGATGGTCTCGGCCAGCGCTTCGAGCAGCCGCTGGAAGTACTCGTAGGTCTGCCCGGTGGCCCACGGCGCGATCGCCCCCTCGGCCAGCGACAGTTCCGGGTCTGGCACGACGAGCTCGGGATCGACCTCCTTGCGGATCCCGATTCCGGTGCACTCGGGGCAGGCACCGTAGGGCGAGTTGAACGAGAACGACCGCGGCTCGAGGTCGTCGACACCGATGGGATGACCGTTCGGGCAGGCCATCCGCTCGGAGAAGCGCCGCTGCCGGTGCGGGTCGTGCTCGTCGCGGTCGACGAAATCGAGCACCACGAGGCCGTCGGCCAGCCGCAGCGCGGTCTCCACCGAATCGGTGAGCCGCTGCTTGGCGCTGTCCTTGACCGCCAATCGGTCGACCACCACGGAGATATCGTGCTTGTCCTGCTTCTTGAGCTTCGGCGCGTCGGTGAGCGGGTAGACAGTGCCGTCGACGAGAACGCGGGAGTAGCCCTGCGTCTGCAGCTGCGAGAACAGGTCCACGAACTCGCCCTTGCGGGTGCGCACCACCGGCGCCAGCACCTGGAACCGGCTCCCGGCGGCCATCGCCAGCACCTGGTCCACGATCTGCTGGGGCGTCTGCCG
>DATFDO010000047.1:0-13698 GCA_035252045.1 Pseudonocardiaceae bacterium | reverse complement strand
CGATGGTGTCGTCCGCGGCGCCGGGAGCGCGGACGACGCCGACACCGTGGACGTCAGCGGCGCGCGAGGCGGCCCCTTCCAGCACCAGCACCGGGCGGTCCACCCAACCGAAGAACCGCTCGCGGGTTCGAGCATCGACGCCGTAACCACCGTGCGGCACCGCGAGCACTCCCGGGCCGGCTGCGGCTACCTCGGACAGCAGACGCTCGGCGGCGCCGGCCCGATCCTTCCACCAGCCGTCTGGGCGCGAGCCGACGACGTTGGCCGCATCCACCACGAGTCCTACCCGGGTCACCCGTAGCGCGGGCCAGTTCGCCGCGAATACCGGATGCAGGTTCAACCCGGTGACGTCGCGCTCCGGGATCCACGCGAGTTCAGTGCACTCGGGATCGGGATGCACCGGGAGCGGCTCTGCCGCGTCGGCCACCACGCTGATGGACGGCCCGGCATCGCCGGCGGCCCGGTCTACCCGCTCGGCACGGATACGCACTCGACCGGGGTCTACCGCCGCCTGCTCGGCCGCTGCGCGCAGCGCGGTCTGCACCGGCGTCTCACCGCCCTGCCGGGCGCCACCCGGCGGCCCCCACAGATCCCCGTAGCATGTCCTCGGCGCGCGGTGCTGCATCAACACCAGTGGCTGGCGCTGGGCATCCGGGGCCCGCAGCAGCAGGCCGGCAGCACCGAATCGCCCACACCGATACTGCCCATCGTCGCAACACACGAACAGAACGTAACGACTGACCGTGCGTTGACGACACCCTAGCTGAGGGTGATCAGGATGCGCGTGCGCTCGACGCGCCGCAGCCGAAGCAACATCGCGAGGGGATGCTGCTCGGCGATTTCTCAGATCGCGGGGGTGAGTGAATGTGACGGGATCCGGGTGGCGGTCTGGACTCGGCATGATGATGATGCGGGCAGGGACGAGGAACGCAGCAAGCGTGACACCACAGGATCGAGCCGCCAGTAGCGACCGCAAGGTCCAGGTGATCGTTCGGGAGGACCCCGGCCCTGAAGCCCTGCACGTGTGGGACCTGCTGGTGGATCGCACACCGGGCACCGATGTCACCCAGTTCTCTGCGTGGGGGGTGTTGCGCGGCCGAGTCGGTTTCACTCCGCTGTACCTGCTCGCCTACCAGGACGGTGAGCTGGTCGGCGGGGCGCAGATCTTGACCCGCCGGTTTCCGGTGCTGGGCTCGGTGGGCTATCTGCCTTACGGCCCACTCGTGGCACCAGGTGCACAAGCTGCCGAGGACATCCGCGGGGCGCTCGTCGACGCACTCGTGCTGCTGAGCCGGCGGCGGCTGCGCATCCTGTTCATCCAGCCTCCCGAGGGCGCCGAAGAAACCAGCAATGAGCTACTTCGCCGCGGTTTCCGACCGTCATCTGCGGGCATCGCCCCGCAGGGCTCGATCCGCATCGACTTGACGGCTGACCTTGCGGAGATCCGCAGCAGGTTCGGCAAGCGGCTCAAGTCGTGGACCAACAGGTGGGAATCCCGTGGAGTCACGGTCCGGCCGGGTACCGAGGCCGACGTCGCCCTGCTCGCCGAGCTGATGAGCAGTTCGGCGCAGCACCAGGGCTACACCCCGCTGCCGCTGGACTACATCACCGCGCTCTATCGCGAGCTGGCCGCCACCGGCCATGTCGTGCTGTTCGTCGGCGAGGTGGACGGTGCGCCGGTCGCCGTGGACCTGATGACCGGATGCGGCGAGATGGTCCGCGGCCGGTTGTCCGGATTCGACCGCTCCAGCGAAGCGATGCGCATGTCTGTGCCGGCGGCCATCCGGTGGGAGATGATCAAGTGGGCCAAGGCGCAGGGGTACCGCTGGTTCGACTTCGGCGGCTTGCGCCCGGAGACACTGGCGGCGCTGCTGGACGCAACCGAGGGCGATGCCGACTCGTTGCCCACAGCCGACCAGCCCAAGGTCACCTTCGGAGGTACTGCGTTCCGCTACCCCGCCGCGGTCGAGATGATCAGGCCCGCCGGATTGCGGATGGCCTACGACCTAGCCTGGCGCTCTGAAACCGGTCGCCGACTATTCCGGGAAGCCCAGAGCCTGCTCCGAGGTTCACGCGGGCGCGCGCCGACGGCTTCGTCTTCCGCCGATCCTCCACCTACCGACCAGGGAGTATCCTCCGGCTAGCCGCAATGTCGTCGCTTCAAGTCATACAGGTCCATTCGCTCACCGTCGATGAGGGAGGCGGCAGAGGGTATGAAAATCGTGTGCGTCGGCGGCGGGCCCGCGGGTCTGTATTTCGCCATCTCCGCGAAGTTGCGCAATCCGAACCACGACATCACGGTTATCGAACGCAACCCCGCAGGGGTGACCTACGGATGGGGGGTCACATTCTCCAATCCGTTACTCGATAGTCTCTATCGCAACGACCCCGTGAGCGCACGCAGGATACTTGAAAAACCTGCCTCATGGGATAATCAGGAAGTATACGTCGGCGATACGAACCGGGCCCATCTCGGCGGGTACGGCTTCGCGATCGGCCGCAAGCATCTTCTTGATATTCTGGTCGAACGAGCGGTGGGCCTCGGTGTCGACATCCAATTCCAGCGCGAGGTCGAGGATCTGTCCGAGTTCGCTGACGCCGATGTGATCGTCGCCTGCGACGGGGCGAACAGCCGCGTGCGCCGCCTCCACAATCAGCACTTCCGGACTGATGCAGTGGTGGGCCGGAACAAATACCTGTGGCTCGGTACCCACAAGATCTTCGAATCCTTCATGTTCGCCTTCGAAGAGACGCCGGCCGGCTGGATATGGTTCTACTCGTACCCCTACAACGACGACACCACCACCTTCATCGTCGAGTGCTCTCCGGAGACCTGGATGGGGCTCGGCTTTGACACTCTAAGTCCGGATGAAAGCCTGAAGAAGCTGGAGCAAATTTTCGCGCACCATCTCGACGGGCACGCCCTCATGAATTCGATGCGCGATCTCGGTAAGATTCCGTGGCTCAACTTCATCCGCATCACCAACGCGTCATGGCACCACGGCAAGATCGTGCTCATGGGTGACGCGGCACACACCACTCACTTCTCCATCGGCTCGGGAACCACGCTCGCGATGCAGGATGCGGTCGGGCTCGCCGACAGCCTCGAAGCCCACGAAAACCTCGAAGAAGCACTGGCGCATTACGAGCAGACGCGGCGCGCCGAGATCTTGGCTCTGCAGACCGCTGCGGTGGCCAGCACCGAGTGGTTCGAGAATGTACCGAGCTCGATTGATCAACCGATCACCCAGTTTGCGTATTCGCTATGGAAGCGCCGCGGTCGGCATCCACGGTGGCGTTACCACCTGCATCTGGCAACCCAATTCTCGTCGATGCGCAGGTTGCGGCAGGCATTGAGCGCGCTGCGCAACGAGCGGCGCGCTCAGCACCGAATGAAGCTGGCTGATATCTCTTCACCGGCATACTCTCACCCTGACCTCCCCACAGGATCCGTGCGTGTCCAGTGAACAGGGGTGACCGAATGTGGCACTGCCCTCGGGCGCAAGGCGGGTAGCCAGGTGACAGAGCGCTTGCGTATCACGTGTGTCGGCGGTGGACCCGCCGGCCTGTACTTCGCGATCTCGGCGAAGTTGCGGCAGCCGGGTCATGAGATCACCGTGGTCGAACGCAATCCCGCTGGAGTGACTCATGGCTGGGGGGTCGGCTACTGGGACGATGTCTTGGACAGTCTTTACCGCAACGACCCCGTCAGCGCCCGTGAGATACAACGATCCACTGGCGTTTGGGACGGCGTGGAAGTGCATATCGGAGGTGATCAGAAAGCCTACCTCGGCGGATACGGGTTGAGCATGGGTCGCCAACGCCTGCTCGACATCCTGGCTGAACGCGCCATCGACGTGGGTGTCGATATCCGTTTCCAGCAAGAAATCACAGATCTGTCAGAGTTCGCCGACGCCGACTTGATCGTCGCATCCGACGGCATGAACAGCCGGACACGCCAACACTTCGCCAATCATTTTCAGACAGACATCACGCTGGGTCGTAACAAATATCTGTGGCTCGGCGCATACCAGGCATTTGATGCGTTCACGTACGCGTTCGAGCGCACGCCTGCCGGGTGGATATGGCTGCATGCCTACTATCTCGATGCCGACCGGAGCACCTGCATCGTCGAGTGTCCGCCTGAGACGTGGGAAGGACTGGGTTTTTCCACCCTGAACGCGGACCAGAGCATGCGAGTGCTCGAACAGATCTTCGAACGGCACCTGCATGGTCGGCCATTGATCAACCAGATTCGCAGTGACGACAAACTTCGGGGCGAAAAACTGCCCTGGCTCAACTTCCGAGTCATCCGCAACAGTAGCTGGTTTCACAACAACGTGGTGCTCCTCGGTGACGCCGCGCATACGACACACTTCTCGATCGGCTCGGGCACCAAGCTGGCCGTCGGCGATGCGGTCGCCTTGGCGACCAAACTGGCTGAGCATTCCGACCTCCACTCCGCGCTCAAAGCATATGAAGACAAGCGCCTTCCCGAGGTGAATGCGATCCAACGCAACGCGGTGACCAGCATGCGGTGGCTGGAGAACGTGGAAGACTACATCGACCAGGACAGCGTCCAGTTCGCCTACGCGCTGTCGAAGCGTTTCCGTACCAGGCAGCCGTGGTGGCGCTACCACCTGCACCTGGCTACCCAGATTCCAGCGTTGCGACGCTTGCGCCGCCATGTCACATCAGCCCGACGATGGCATCATGCCCGGCTGCGGGAGCGCTCAGCAGGTGTTTTCGAGCAGTTGCCCCCGCACGGCGTCGTGCGTGCACCCATGGAGTCCTAGCTCAAGCCGACGTCGCGAATTCGACGTTCAGGCATGCGGCATGTCGAAGATATTGGCCAGTGCTGCAGCGAACCCGATATCGCCGTCCAACGTCACCTTGCCGGTGATGAACATCATCGCCGGAGAGCTATTTCCGGAAACCAGTGCGAGAAACTGATCACCGGCCATCGTCAGCGTGACACGCGGATCGTGCGAAGGCTGCGCGCTAGTGGAGCACTGCGGCGCGGAACCTCCTTGCGTCCCGGTAATCCACGTCTCGTACACGTCCTCGCCGTTCGGACCTCCAGTGATCCGCCAGTGGACCGCGGAGTCGCGCTTCGGTGCGTTTTCCGGCCGGAACTGTCCCGCCATCCTGCTGAAGATCGCATCGAGCAGCGCGGCGCGTCGCCGCGGTTCATCGAGCAGGGCGCTGAGCTGCTCGGGGGAGGCGTGCTTGATGAGCCGGGCGAAAACCTGCGGATCCATGGCACCGTTAGACGCCTCCAGCAGTGCTACGAACTCCTCAACGGACATCTTCCGCGGATCCACGTTGTTCATCTCGGCCTTCGACATGTTCACTCCCCTGCTATCTACTGACGAGTAACGTTACGGGCTGGTAGGTAGACTCGCAACCGTGACCCGCACCCCGGCCAAGCCCGCCCCGCCACGGCGGCGGCTGCCCCGGCAGGAGCGGGAGCGTCAGATGCTCGATGCCGCCGTGGAAGTGTTTTCCCAGCGAGGCTTCCACATGGCCTCGATGGATGAGATCGCCGAGGCCGCCGGGGTATCCAAACCCATGATCTACGCCTACCTCGGGTCGAAGGACGACCTGTTCGCCGCGTGCATCCGGCGGGAGGCGCGGCGCCTGATCACGCTCATCACCGCGGCAGCGCCGCCTGGACTTCCCATCCAGCAGCGCCTGCACCAGGGCCTGATGGCCTTTTTCAGCTTCGTTGCCGAGCATCGCGAGGGCTGGATCGTGCTGTACCGGCAGGCGAGAGCCCTGGAACCGTTCGCCGGGGAGATTGTCGCAGCTCGCGAGCGGATCATCGCGCTGGTCGCGGGTCTCCTGGCCCCGTCCAGCGCCGAGGACGAGAGCATGCCGATCGCGTACGCGGTGGTCGGCGCTGCCGAGGCATTGTCGGACTGGGCGCTGGAGCACCCCGACCAGACCTCGCCTGAATTGACCACTCGACTGATGGGGATGCTGCGCGTCCCCTCGCAGTGAGCAGCCGTTCGCCCTGGATTCACCGGGATACGTGTCGGTGCGCAAGGGCTTCGTGAGCCGGCGGCCCCTACCTGGCTGAGCCCGACCAGCGTCGGCCGGCAGCGGTTGGCCGGGCGCTCAGCGGCCCCGCAACGGATCGCCGAGCCGGCCTGTGACCAGGGCGCGGCGGCACAACGACGGTGACAACCCGCGAGCTTGCGGCGTGAGCGGCTGGGATAGCGCTGCTAGAACCTACGGGTGACCACAGTGGCCATCTTGTCGTTCCGGCTGGGGATGTCGGACGGGGTATCGGTGGCGGCCGCACAGTGGATGATGGCGCTGCGCCAGATGGGCTGCCGGGTGCGCACTGTCGCGGGGGCCGGCACAGCGGATCGCTTGGTCCCCGGCCTCGCCCTGGACTCGCCCCAACCGCCGTATGCCGGTGAACTGGCGATGGCCCTGCGCGGCGTCGACCTGGTCGTGGTGGAGAACGTGTGCTCGCTGCCGATGAACCCACCGGTGACCGACGTGGTGGCGAGTGCCTTGCGCGGGCGTCGCGCGGTACTGCGCCACCACGATCTGCCCTGGGAGCGGGAACATTACGCGCACCTGCACGGCTGGCCACCTGATGACGCCGGCTGGCAGCACGTGGCGATCAGCCGGCACAGCACCAGGCAGCTGGCCAGCCGTGGCATTACGGCTACCACCGTCTACCACGGTTATGCCCGTATCCCCGGTAGTGGCGATCGGGCAGCAGGCCGCGCGGCACTGGGCGTCGGCCCGCAGCAACGGTTGCTCTTGCAGCCCACCCGGGCGATCCCACGTAAGAACATCGCCGCGGGCATCACGCTGGCCCACGCTCTCGGCGCGGTGTACTGGCTCACCGGGGCCGCTGAGGATGGTTACGGCCCGCAACTCGCCGAGCTGCTCGCCCGGGCTCGCTGCCCGGTGCGCCGGGGCCTTCCCGGCACGCTGCGGATGGCCGATGCCTACGCGGCCGCGGACGCAGTGGTGCTGCCCTCAACGTGGGAAGGATTCGGCCTGCCGTTGATCGAATCCGCGCTGGCCGAGCGGCCGCTGGCGGTGAGCGACTACCCGGTGGCCAGGGAGGTGGCCAGGCTGGGCTTCAGCTGGTTCCCCGTCGATGACCCGGCCCCGCTCGCCGCGTGGTTCACCAATCCAGATCCGGCGCTGCTGATCCGCAACCGCGCGCTGGCCCGGCATCACTTCGGCCCGGAAGCGCTGGCCGGGCGGCTGTCCGACACGCTGGCCCGCGCCGGGCTGGCCCCTCCGCGCGCTCGCTAAGGTCTTCGATCATGTCGATATTGGACGAGTTGCTGGTCCGGGTCTTGCGCGGTCCCGTGCAGCGCCTGATAGCTGAGGAACGCAACCGGTTCAGCTACGGCGAAAGCGAAGACCCGCTCTACCGTTACCGGGTACACGGCCGGCTCGAGCGGCTGCATATCGATCCCACCGCGATCGTCAACAATGCCCTGTTCAACGTGTCCGGCGGGGACATCACCATCGGCGAGTACGCATTTTTCGGCCACGAGGTCGCGGTGCTCACCGGCACCCACGACATCACCAAGTTCGGCCGGCAACGGCAGACCACCTTTCCCCGGTCCGGGCGGGATGTGGTGATCGACCAGGGCGTGTGGGTGGCCAGCCACTCGATGGTGCTCGGACCGGTGCGCATCGGTAGGCATGCGGTCGTCGCCGCCGGATCTCTCGTGCTGGACGATGTGGCGCCCTACACGGTCGTCGCGGGCCGCCCCGCGAAAGTCATCAAGAAAATCGACCAGTGAAGGTCGAGATCGGCGCGGGTGAGAAGCCACATCCCGACTACGACGTGCACGTCGACATCCTGCCGTTGCCCGATATCGAAGTGATCAGCTGGATCGATCGGCTGCCGTTTGCCACTGCCTCGGTCGATGCCCTACGCGCCAACCATGTCCTCGAGCACCAGAGTTACGAACTGGTCGAGACCACCCTACGGGAGTGGGCCCGGGTGATGCGGCCCGGCGCCCGGCTCGACATCGGGGTCCCGGACGCCCGGTTCGTCGCCGAGCAGTGGGTGCGCGGTGAGATCGATACCGCCGAGGCGAACTACTGGATCCTCGGCGGTCACTCCGACCGGGCTGCGCACCGGGGCGTGGACGCGCGCGGTATCCCCCGCTGGATCTTCAACGCCCACCACACCATGTTCGACGCCGAGTCGCTGCGCGCTTTGGTGTCCCGCTGCGGCTTCGCCGACCTGGACATCTTCACCTACGACATCCGCAACCTACGCTGCTACGCGATCCGCACTTCGTGAGCACCGCGACACACCGGACAGCGAGGCGCGACACGCGCATCGGGGTTTATTGGGAAATCTGCGGTTTGCGCTAGATAGGCAGATACTGTCCGAGACGTGGACCCGGTGCGCAATCCGTTCGCCCCCGGCGCCGGGCAACGGCCACCCGAGCTGGCCGGCCGGGATCGTGAACTGGGGGCCTTCGAGGTAGTGCTGGAACGGGTGGCTCGGGGCCGCCCGGAGCGGTCTCTGGTGCTGACCGGCCTGCGCGGGGTGGGCAAGACGGTGCTGCTCGGCGAGCTGCGGTCGATAGCGATGCGCCGCGGCTGGGGCGCCGGCAAGGTCGAGGCTCGACCGGACGGCGGGCTGCGCCGTCCGGTGTCGGCGGCGCTCCACCGGGCAGTACGCGACCTGGCGCTGCGCCACCGCTCCCCCGGCCGGGTCGAGGAGGTGCTCGGCGTCCTCAAAGCCTTCGCGTTGCGGGCCACGCCAGCCGACGCCAAGTTGCGGGATCGCTGGCAGCCCGGCATCGACGTACCGGCCGTCGCGGGCCGGGCCGATTCGGGCGATATCGAAATCGACCTCGTCGAGCTGTTTACCGAAGTCGCCGAATTGGCGGCCGACGTCGGCACCGGGGTGGCGCTGCTGATCGACGAGATGCAGGATGTAGCGCCCGACGACGTCTCCGCGCTGTGCGCCGCCTGCCACGAGCTATCCCAGTCCGGGGCCCCGCTGGTCGTGGTCGGCGCCGGGCTACCGCACCTTCCCGCGGTGCTCAGCGCGTCGAAGTCCTACTCCGAGCGGCTGTTCCGGTATGTGCGGATCGACCGGCTGGACCGTGCCGACGCCGACCGTGCGGTAGTCGCGCCGATCGAGCGGGAGAACGCCGCGATCACCTCCGACGCACTGGACGCGCTGTTCGAGACCTCCGGGGGCTACCCGTATTTCGTGCAGGCCTACGGCAAGGCCGCCTGGGACACCGCCCCGGCGTCGCCGATCGGGAACCTCGACGTCCAGGTGGCAGCTCCAGAGGCGGAAAGCGAGCTCGCCGTCGGGTTCTTCGGGTCTCGTTTCGAGCGGGCCACCCCCGCCGAGCGCGAGTACCTGCAGTCGATGGCTGAGCTCACCGGCGGCCGCGACGAGCCGGTCGGCACCACGCAGGTCGCCGATCAGCTCGGTCGCCGTGCCTCGTCGCTGTCACCGGCGCGGGACAGCTTGCTGCGCAAGGGACTCGTCTACTCCGGGGAACGCGGCCAGATCGCGTTCACCGTCCCACATTTCGGGCGTTTCCTGCTGGGCAGGCTGGCGAGCTGATCCCACGTATTAGTCCTAATGAGTGAATCGGCGGCGGGTCGACAAGACGTTGTAACGGGGTCGTGGCGCACTGCGATGAGACTGATAGCCCCGTGATGCTGTTGGACCCCCGACCCGGCAGCCTCACGGGGCCTTCTTCATGCGGCATCGACCGTTTGAGGTACGGGCCGTACCGAGCCTGCAACGGGCGGCACGTACGCTCTTCGCCGTGGCTGAAAGCAAGCTCGAGATTCAGATGCTCCATGACCGCGTGATAGTGCGTCCGGTCGGCGAAGACGGCGAGCGACGCAGCACTGGGGGCATCCTGATTCCGGCAACGGCCCAAGTAGCCAAGCGGTTGTGCTGGGGTGAGGTGTACGGCGTCGGCAACCACGTTCGCACCGTTGCGGTCGGTGACCGCGTGCTGTTCAACCCGGACGACCAGTTCGAAGTCGAGGTCCGCGGGTGCGCATACCTGGTCATGCGGGAACGGGATCTGCAGGCGGTGGCCAGCGAGCGCGTCGAACACGGAACAGGCCTGTATTTGTGACTACTCCTCCCGAGAACTCGGCGCCACCCGAGCCGACGTCTCCAAAGCCATTGTCACTGCTCGACGAGCTGGCCCGAGCCGAGCCCGACCATGTCGCCGACATCTCGCGCCGAGACAGCCGGGGGCTGCGCCGCACACTGATCATCGCTGCCACTGCGATCGGGCTGCTGGCGGTGATTTACGGCATCGATGTCGTGCGGTCCGCCCGCAACGTGCCTCGCGGCGTCACCGTCGAAGGGGTGCCGGTCGGTGGGATGTCGCGGGCCGCGGCCGAGCGGCGGCTGCGCGAGCAGTTCGAACCGCGGGCCAGCCACCCGATCACCGTGCAAGCCGGTGACGTCGCCACTACCCTCGACCCCCGTCGAGCCGGTCTCACCCTGAACTGGCCCGCCACCCTCGACCAGGCGGGAAAGCAGTCCCTCAACCCCTGGACCCGGCTGACCTCGCTGTGGCGAACCCGGGAGGTCGGCGTGGTCACCGGCGAAGACCGCACCGCGCTGTCCAACGCCGTGCAGGCGCTGCGCACCCAGACCGATCGGGACCCTGTCGAGGGCACCATCCGCTTCGAGGGTGCCCGGCCGATCCCGGTCGAACCGCGCACCGGGCAGCACCTGGACGTCGCCGCCACCACCGACCTCATCTACGCGCGGTGGGTCAGCGGCGGCCCGGTACGCGCTCCGGTGACGACTCAGCCGGTACGCACCACAGCCGCGGGCATCCAGGCCACGCTGCACGACGTCGTCGAACCTGCGGTGGCCACTCCGGCCACCGTCACCGGTGAAGGCCACGATGCGGTACTGGCGCCCGACGTCATCGCCGCAGCACTGCGTTTCGTCCCGGACAGCCGGGGCGGCCTGACCACCACGATCGACAATCCCACGGTGATCGCCGCGTTGAACCCGCAGCTGGAATCGACGCAGCGGCCGGCCAAGAACGCCGAGGTCTTGATCCAGGGTGGCGCGCCGGTGGTGCTGCCCTCGGTGGACGGACGGGGCATCGACTGGGCCGCCAGCCTGCTGCCGCTACTCGACGTGCTGCACCACTCCGGCGCGCGACGCACCCTGGCAGCCAGCTACGTCACCCTGCCCCCGACATTGAGCACCGAGCAGGCCAACGCGCTCGGCATTACCACCCAAGTCAGCACCTTCACCACCAACGGGTTCGCCGCCGACTCCGGGCAGAACATCCGGCGGGTCGCCGAGCAGGTCAACGGGGCGATCGTGCGGCCGGGAGAGACCTTTAGCCTCAACGGCTACACCGGCCCGCGCACCGCCGCCACCGGGTACGTCGACGCCGGCATCATCGACCACGGCCGGCCCAGCCGGGGCATCGGCGGCGGCATCTCCCAGTTCGCCACCACCATGTACAACGCCACGTACTTCGCCGGCATGACCGACGTCGAGCACAAGGAGCACAGCTACTACATCAGCCGCTACCCCCCGGCCCGCGAGGCCACCGTCTTCGAAGGCGCCATCGACCTCAAGTTCCGCAACGACTCCCCCACCGGCATCTTCATCCAGACGGCGTGGACCCCGTCCTCGATCACGGTGACCCTGTGGGGCACCAAGCACGTCGACGTCGAATCGATTCCCGGCCCGCGCACCGACAACACCGATCCGACCACCGAGACGATCCACGGCCAGCCCTGCAGTGCCACCCCAGGCGCGCAGGGCTTCACTACCTCCGACACCCGGGTCATCCGCGACAGCACGACACACACCGAACTGTCCCGCCATACCCGCACCGTGAAGTACGACCCGATTCCTCACGTCATCTGCGAACCCTGACGAAAACCGGATTGCCGGCCTGGCGCTGGTGACCTGGCGGTCGGCCCAACTCATGCCGGAGCCAGCCCTCACCGGCCATGCTGGGTACATGTTGCCGGTGAGACCGCGTCGTGCATCCACATTGCTGACGCCGAGATGGTCTTAGAAGGCGTCTTCCGGGATGTCCATGAGAGTGTTGTCGGTGGCTTCCACGATGTGCCGGCGGGTGGTGAGTTCGGGCAGGATGTTGCGGGCGAAGAACGCCGCCGCGGCGACCTTCCCCTGGTAAAACGCGCGGTCCTTCGCGGAGGTGTCACCGGTCAGCGCAGTCAAGGCCACCTCGGCCTGGCGCAGCAGCAGCCAGCCGATCAGTAGGTCGCCGGTGCTCATCAGCAGGCGCACGGTCTGCTGCCCGACCTTGTAGATGTTGCGCGGATCCGCGTGCGCGGACGTCAGAAAACCGATCATGGCGCCGAGCATCGCCTGCAGGTCGCCCAGCGCAGTGGCCAGCAGCGCCCGCTCTTCCTTGAGTTCGCCGCCGGCACCACCGGCGTCCAGGAAAGCCTGGATCTCGGCGTTCACCTGACCGATCGCCTGACCGCGGTCGCGCACGATCTTGCGGAAGAAGAAGTCCTGAGACTGGATGGCCGTGGTTCCTTCGTACAGGCTGTCGATCTTCGCATCGCGGATGTACTGCTCGATGGGGTAGTCCTGCAGGAATCCGGACCCGCCCAGGGTCTGCAGCGACAGGGTGAGCATCTCGTACGCCCGTTCCGAGCCCACCCCCTTGACCACGGGCAGCAGCAGGTCGTTGACCCGCGCGGCCATCGCAGCGTCCACACCACCGAGCTCCACCGCGTCCTGCTGGCTGGCGGTGTAGAGGTACAGCGCGCGCAAGCCCTCGGCGTAACACTTCTGCAGCATGAGCATTCGCCGCACATCAGGATGGTGCGTGATGGTCACGCGAGGAGCGGTCTTGTCCCGCATCTGCGTGATGTCGGCACCCTGCACCCGCTGCTTGGCATACTCCAACGCGTTGAGGTAGCCGCTGGACAGCGTCGCGATCGCCTTGGTGCCGACCATCATCCGGGCGTACTCGATCACCGGGAACATCTGCGCGATGCCGTCGTGCACGTCGCCGAGCAGCCACCCGACCGCAGGCGTGCCGTGCGCGCCGAAGGTGAGCTCGCAGGTCGCCGACGCCTTGATGCCCATCTTGTGCTCGACACCGGTCACGAACACGCCGTTACGGTCGCCCAGTTCTCCGGTGCCGGGATCGAAGTGATACTTCGGGACCAGGAACAAAGACAGGCCCTTGGTCCCCGGAACCGGGGTGATGCCAGGACCCTCGGGTCTGGCCAGCACCAGATGCATGATGTTGCCGGTCAGGTCGTGTTCGCCCGAGGTGATGAAGCGCTTCACGCCTTCGAGGTGCCACGAGCCGTCAGGTTGCTGGATCGCCTTGGTGCGGCCGGCTCCCACGTCCGACCCCGCGTCGGGCTCGGTGAGCACCATCGTGGCGCACCAGCCCTGGTCGATCATCAACTCGGCCCAGCGCTGCTGCTCGGGCGTGCCGTTGCGGTGCACCACAACGGCCATGCTCGGGCCACTCATATACATGAACACCGCCGGGTTCGAACCCAGCATCAGCTCCGAAGCAGCCCAGCGCAGCGTGGCCGGCGCCCCGTAACCGCCCAGCTCAGAGGGCAGGTCGATGCGATACCACTCACCGTCCCACAGCGCCCGGTACGACTGCTTGAACGATTCCGGCAGCACCACCGAGTGCGTCTCGGGATCGAAGATCGGCGGGTGCC
>DATFDO010000046.1:0-34440 GCA_035252045.1 Pseudonocardiaceae bacterium | reverse complement strand
CCTTGACGGTATCGGCCACGCTCGCCCGCGACGGCGGGAACAACGCGGCATCATCGACCAGGCGCGCCAGCAAGGGGGGCACGCCTGGGGGGCAGGGGGGATGCAGATCCAGCACCGTCGACACCTGTGGCACCTTAGCTGGGCTCCCTTCCGGGCCGGTCAGCGCTCACCAGTTCTTTGCCACCTCTTAAGCCAACCGGCTACTTCGCGGTGGCTGAAATCGCCCCGCGTACCTCGCGGGTGACGCTGCGCTCGGCGACGAAGGACATGAACGGAATGGTGCCCGCGAGCGCGACCAGCACCATCCGCACCGGCCGCCACCGCACCGACGTGCCCAGCACTACCGTCGCGACGAGGTAACCCATGTAGAGAAAGCCGTGCACCGGACCGCTCCACCAGAGCCGCTGGTCTCCGAAGCCGTAATGCAGCACCACGGAACTGGTCAGCACGAGCAACATCACACCGGTGGCGTACGCCATGATCCGGTACCCGAGCAACCGGGCCGCGATCTGGTCGGTGCTACTGCCGGTCCTGCTCAGCGAGCCGGGCGAGGAAGGCGTTGTACGTGGCGAGCTCATCGTCGGGATCGTCCTTCGCGATCGGTGGGTGGTCAGGACGCCGCGGAACCGGTGGAGTGAAATCCGGTGCAGGGCCGGGCTCATCGCTGCCGGCTTGGGCGTGCGTATGCCGCTCCAGCCACAGGAACCGGATCCAGGCCGCCGCGAGCACGACCGCGAACAACGGCCATTGCAAGGAGTAGCCAAGGTTCTGCCAACCGCCGGTGGGTGACTGTGCCCGATCCCACTGCCAGCGGCCCAGCCGGACGAACAGGCCACAACACAACACGACCAGCACGTGCCCAACCCACCACCGCCGGGCTAGCACGAAGCGCCACACGGGGCCACGATACGCGGGGCGCCACGCACCGAGCACGCTGCGGTCGCCAAGCCCAGCCGCGGCGCGGCGGATAGCGTCGAGGACGTGAACGCGCGCGCCGTGGGATTGCGGAGCTGGCTGATGCCTTCGCGTCCGGCGCAGCTTACGGTCGTCACGGACCCCGGGCAACGTCGTGCTCTGGTGGTCGAGGTGGTCCTGGTACTGGCGGTGACGCTGGGGCTGTCGGGATTGCGGAGCCTGCTGGCGCTGGTGGACGCGCTGCTCGCGCCGGGTTCGCTGGCCGGTCAGTCGGTGGCGATCAACGCGCCGGTGCGCAAGGTTGCGCTGCTCGACTTGTTCTACCAGCTCACCGGGATAGTCCAACTGCTGGCGTGGGCTGGCGTGGGCGGTTACCTGCTGTGGCGCAGTGGCATCAGCCTGCGCACCATCGGTCTGTACCGGCGGCCGGTGCCGCGCGACATCGGGTTGGGTACCGCGCTGGCGGCCCTGATCGGCGGGCCGGGGTTGGGGCTGTACCTGCTGGCCCGAGCCGCCGGCCTGAACCTCACCGTGTTGCCCTCGGCGCTGGGCGACACCTGGTGGCGGGTGCCGGTGCTGGTCGCGGCAGCGGTGGCCAACGCGCTGGCCGAGGAAGTCCTGGTGGTGGGATACCTGATCACGCGGTTACGCCAGCTGGGATCTGGAGAGGGCAGCGCCGTGCTGGCCAGCGCGGCGCTGCGCGGTAGCTACCACCTCTACCAGGGTTTCGGTGGCTTCGTGGGCAACCTGGTGATGGGCCTGGTGTTCGGTCGCCTCTGGCAGCGCACCCACCGCCTGTACCCCCTGATCACCGCCCACTCCCTGATCGACGTCACCGCCTTCGTCGGCTACGCCCTGCTCCACGGCCACATCAGCTGGCTCCCCTGATGCCGATATGGAGACATATCGGGGTGGACGGGGAGGGCGTGGGTCAGCGGAGGGTGAGTTGGCGGCTGTGCAGGGCGCGCAGGGCGCGGCGTTCGGGGTCGGTGAGGGGATTGGCGGCCAGGGAGTCCAGGGCCTCGGTGAGGCGCTGAGCGAAGGCCTCCGCAGGGGCTACCCACTCGCGGGCGTGCTGTTCGGGGTCCAAGTCCCACACCGGGACCAGCACCCCGTGGGCGCGAAACGAGCCGGCGAAGCGAGAACCCTCACCGAGACCCAGCTCATCCTTGGCGGCCAGCCGGGCCAGTGCGGCGAGTAGCTGCTCTTCAGGTTCGGAGCGCAGCCATCGCAGATGCGCCTTCTCGCCGGCATCGGTCCAGTAGGCCACCTCGACGCCGGTTCCGGTGACCGGCTCGGTCGGCATGATCGCCTCGTTAGCCTTCTTCAACGCCGCTGCCGCGTCACCGGTGGGGGACTCGCCGGGCACCCACCACGCGAAGTCCGGATACATGGTGATCTCGAGAACCGCGTCCGGCCGCAGCAGGTCCTGCAGCCGGACCTGCTCGCCGTCGGCCGCGGTATCGGTGACCGGCAGCACCGAGCCGGGCGTTGCGCTCTGCGCCCAGCGCACCGCCCGCCCGAGATCCCGGGACAGGTCCCCGGACCGGGTCAGCACCTGCATGGCGACCAGTGACGTGCCGTCCGGACGTACCACCCCGGCCGCCGCTCCTGGCAGCAACGAAGTCAGGGTGACGTCCCGGTCGTCAGATTCCGCCAGCGGGAGCGGCGTGGTCGCCGAGGGCACGAACTCGCGCAACGCGATGAGCTGGCGCTCGGCGGCCAGGCCCTCGAACGGGCGGCTGACGATGACGTCGCGGGTGCCACCAGGGTCGCCATGGCAAGCCTTGTACCTCTTGCCCGATCCGCACGGGCAGGGTTGGCGAGGGTTGATCTGACCGTTGGCGGCAGGTCGGCGAGTCTTGGTTTTGGTCACGGGTGGACGCTATCGCGTCCGCTCACGACCCGCTCAGCTGCCGCACAACAGCCCCTGGCCGGTTCGTCGCCAGGTAGGTGACGCCGAGCTCGGCGCAGAGTGCCACCTCGTCGGGCTCGTCGATGGTCCAGCAGAAGGTCGGGTGCCCATGCGCCGCGGCCCGCAGCACGAAGCCGGGGTCGGCCGCCATCGCAGCGAACCGGGGCCCGGCGATGTCCGCCCAGGGTGGCAGCTCGCCGGAGCGAACAGCTCCCAACGTGGGCAGCAACGCCACGGTGGGCAACTGCGGCGCGGCGGCGCGGACCCGCCGCAACGCCTTGGCCGAGAATGACATGATCACTACTGGAGAGTCTTGCCTGGACTTCGGGGCAGTCATTCCGTGCTCCGTGAGCAGGGTCACCAAAGCGGCCTCCACCAACCCGCCCTGCGGCGCCGGATGTTTGGTCTCGATGAACAGCTGCACCGGGTCCGGCCAATCCGCGATGAGATCGAGCAACTGGGCCAGCGTGAGCACCCCGACGTGGGGTCGCCCCGGGTCAGCGGTCGCGCCCTCGGTGTCCAGGTCGTCGCGCCACCCGCCGAAGTCATAGGCGGCCAGCGTGGCCAGGTCGTAGGCGCTGACCGGGCCGCGCCCGGTGGACGTTCGGTCGATCCGGCTGTCGTGGATGCATACCAGGTGCCCATCCCGGGTCATCCGGACGTCACACTCCAGGCCGTCGGCACCCTGCTCGAGAGCGAGCACGTAGGCGGCCAAGGTGTGCTCGGCCGCTTCCGCCGACGCGCCCCGGTGCGCCACCACCCGCGGGACCAGCCGACGCATACGACTCATCCACTCGATCCGGAACCACCGGGCACGCGCACCACCGTCATCCGGCGGGCGCCGGCCAACTCCACCGGGCTGAGCAGCCGGGTCAGCCGCCGCACCACGACGATGGTGGCGACCGCCACGATTCCGGCGAACAGGTCGGTGGCCATGTGCAGCAATACCCCGTCAGCGTGGGCCTGCACCCCGGCGCGCAGGTTCCACAGCAGGGTGATCCCGGCCAACAGCAGCCCGACCGACCACACCACCCACCACCCGAGAACCAACAATGACGGCCGCGGCCGGCGAGCCGGATCATGACCAAGCGCGGCATGCTCCAACTCGGCGAGCACCGCGCCCGGCAGCACCAGATTGATCCCGGGCACCAGCACCCCGGCGATCAGCTGCCAGCTCGGCCGGGTCCGGGCGACCGCGGCGGACTGGGCCGCGGCCGTACTGGCGTGCACCAGCCATCCCAGCGTGACGGCGCCGGCCAGCACCGACGACAGCAGCGACACGACTCCACCGGTGACCACCAGCGCGTCGCTGGCGTGCAACGGCCCGGCGGGGACCGCGTCGAAGCGGCTGTCGAGCAGCAGTGCATAACGCCACGCCTCAGCCGCCCCGGTCACCACCACCAGCAGCGCCGTCAACCCCAGCAAAGGCACCGCCACCGCGGCCAGTCCCCGCATTTTTTCCACGTGCAGCCCGCTGGCTGGGCTAGATGACGCGGGCTGGCGCATTCGAGTCGGTGACCATCGGGCGGCCGGCGGCAGCCCAGGCGCGCATACCGCCGTCGACGTTCACCGCCTCCCAGCCGGCCTGCCGCAGATACGCGGTGACGCGTGCTGAACGCGCTCCGGTGCGGCACACGACCCGGACCGGGCGACCGGGCAACGCGGCGTCGATCTCCTCGAGCCGCTGCGTCACCTGCCCCATCGGGACGTGCACCGCTCCCGGTGCGTGCCCGGCGGCCCACTCGTCGTTCTCCCGGACGTCGAGCAGCACGGCGTCCGCCGGCAGTTCGGCGACCAGGCAAGCTGGCACTGCGGGGCTCATAGCCGCCAATCGTGCCACAGCTCGTGACCGATGGCGGGGTAGCTCAGCCGGTGAGGTCCAAAACGGTGAGTGTTCCGGCCGTGACATTGCTGACATATGCCTGGCGACCGTTGGGCAGCACCGCGATGCTGGTCGGCTCGGTCCCGGTGGGAATGGTCGCGGTCACCCGGTTGTTCCGGACATCGATCACCGACACCGTGTTGCTGCCCTCGCTGACCACGTAGGCGAACCGCCCATCCGGGGCCCACGCGATGTCTTGCGGGTGATTGCCGACCGGGATGGTTGCCAGCACCCTGTTCGTGATGCTGTCGATCATCGACACGGAGCCGCCGTCGTAGTTGACGATGGCGACCAGCGGCAGGTTGGGATGTACCGCGATGCTGTGCGGGCTGCGCCCGACCGGGATGGTGGCCAGCACCTCAAGGGTGGTGGTGTCGATCACCGACACCAGGTTGGACTCGTGGTTGGCGGTGTAAGCCCGGCTGCCGTCGCGCGAGAACGCGACCGAGTGCGGGTTGGGTGCGACGGGGACCTGAGCGATCACCGTGTTGGTATCGGTGGAGACCACCGACACCGAACCGATGTCGTGGTTGGGGATGAACAGGCGCTTGCCGTCGCGGGTGACCGCGGGCAGGTACGGACGGGCCTGTTGCGGGATGGTCCCGACCACCGTGTTCGTCGCGGTGTCGAGTACGTCGACCACGTGGACGGTCCGCGCATCGTTGTAGATGGTGACGTAAAGGGTGCGGCCGTCCGGCGCGAAGGCCAGGAACTGCGGTGGCCCCGCTGTGATCGGGATGGTCGCCGTCACCTGGTTGACCGCGGTGTCCACCACGGTGACGACCTGGGCGTTGCGGTTGGCGATATAGGCCTGCCGGCCATTGGGCGAGACCGCGACGAAGCCGGGAGTCTTGCCGACCTGGATGGTGGGACCCAGCGCCGGGATCGCCACCTCCGGGCCGATATCCGCCGCTTGTTGCGGCGTGACTGGCTTGGCGGCCTCGGCCGGCGCGGTGGCCAGCACCCGGTTCACCGAGATGGACACCGCAAGAATGATCACACCGGTGAGCACACCGGCGGCGATGACGACCGGTCGCCGGTTCGCCCCGCGCTGGGCCGGTATCCCGGGTATCTCAGGTATCTCAGGTAGTTCGGGAAGATCGCCGACTCCCGGCTTGGGCACCGGCCGGGGTTGGGGCAGGCGCGGCTGGGCAGGCGGGGGAACAGCCGGCTGGGCGGAGGATCGCTCGGCGCCGGCACCGGTCAGCGCCCGCACCTCCATCTCGACGTAACGAGCCTCGTCCGCGCTGTCTTGCGGGCTGAGCACCGTGGCGACGTAACCGAGCAGGAAGGCCAGCGGCACCGAGACCAGCGCCGGGTTGCGCAGCGGGAAGATCGCGAAATCGAGATGGGGGAACATCGACTTCGGGGTGCCGGACACCGCCGGTGACAAGAAGATCAACAATACGCAGCTGATCAAGCCGCCGTACATGCTCCACAGCACGCCGGTGGTGTTGAACCGCTTCCAGAACAGCGAATACAGGATCGTCGGCAGGTTCGCCGAGGCCGCCACCGCGAAGGCCAGCGCCACCAGGAAGGCGACGTTCTGGCCCAGCGCGGCGATGCCACCGAGCACCGCCAGCACGCCGATGACGCAGGCGGTGAGGCGGGCGACCCGCACCTCGCTGTCCGCGTCCAGCTTGCCCCGCTTGATCACGTTGGCGTAGACGTCGTGCGCGAACGACGCCGACGCGGTGATCGTCAGGCCGGCCACCACGGCGAGGATGGTGGCGAAGGCCACCGCTGAGATGAAGCCCAGGAAAACCTCGCCGCCGAGCTGGTAGGCCAGCAGGGGCGCCGCGGAGTTCTCCCCACCCGGCATCCCGGCGATCCGAGCTGGACCACCGTCCACCATGGCCGCGGCGGCGTAGCCGATCACCAGGGAGAACAGGTAGAACACGCCGATCAGCCAGATCGCCCAGACCACCGTGCGGCGGGCCTCTTTGGCTGATGGCACCGTGTAGAAGCGCATCAGGATGTGTGGCAGGCCCGCCGTGCCCAGCACCAGGGCCAGCCCCAACGACACGAAGTCAATCTTGGTTGTGGTGTTCTTGCCGTACTGCAGACCCGGCGCGAGCACGGCTTGGCCGTGCGACGAGCGCGCCGCCGCCTCGCCCAGCAGGGCGGAGAAGTTGAGCCCGAAGGCACCCAAAGCCCAGGCGGTCAACATGCCGGCGCCGATGATCAGCAACGCTGCCTTGACGATCTGCACCCAGGTGGTGCCGCGCATCCCGCCGACGAGTACGTAGAAGATCATCAATAGTCCGACCACCGCGACCACCATCGCCTGGCCTGAGGTGCTCTTGACATCGAGCAGCAGGGCGACCAGGCCACCGGCGCCGGCCATCTGGGCCAGCAGGTAGAACAGCGACACCACCAGCGTCGACACCGCCGCCGCCGCCCGCACCGGTCTACGCCGCATCCGGTAGCTGAGCACGTCGCCCATGGTGAACTTGCCGGTATTGCGCAGCAGCTCGGCGACCAGCAGCAGGGCTACCAGCCAGGCGACCAGGAAACCGATCGAGTACAGGAAGCCGTCGTAGCCGAACACCGCGATCGCTCCGGCGATGCCCAGAAACGATGCCGCGGACAGGTAGTCGCCGGAGATGGCGATCCCGTTCTGCGGACCGGTGAACGTCCGGCCTGCGGCGTAGTAGTCCGCGGCGGTGCGGGTACGGCGCGACGCGCGGAACACGATGACCAGAGTGATGAGCACGAAGAACAGGAAGATGCCGCCGTTGAGCAGCGGCTGGCCGACGGTGGTCTGAGCGAGCGCCACTAGCGCCGTGGTCACCAGGTACCCCCTTCGACTTGCTCGCGGAGCCGGCTGCTGACCGGGTCGAGGTAGCGGTTGGCGAATCGCACGTAGATCGTCGTGATCGCGAACGTGGAGACGAACTGGAGCAAACCGAAGATCAATCCGATATTGATATCTCCGGCGACCTTGATCGCCATGAAGTGCGGCGCGAACGCCGCCAGCAGGACGTACAGGAAGTACCAGGACAGGAAGAACGCGGTCATCGGGAAGACGAATCCGCGCAGCCGCATGCGCAGGGTGGCGAACTCGGCGCTGGCATGGGCGGCGGCCCAGGGGTCCGTCGGCCGCCCGGTGCCGATAGCGCCGGCAGGCTCGGTGGTGCTCACGCAGACACCTCCACAGCGGTGACGTAATCGCCGGCTTCACCGGCGTGTCTGGTGGACAAGACGACCGAGCGGATGCAAGGTGCGTCGCCAGGACCGCCGACACCCTAGTAGCTCGCCGTTGACCACCGTGCACCGGAAGGTGACACCGGTCAAAGCAATTACAGACAGTGACCGGTATCGAGTCCAGAGTGTTCCACCGTCGCCGGTTCTACCGCTGCCCATGCCGGTTCCGCGGCAGTAAGCGCAGGGGCCGGGGTTGTGCCGAACGTTGCTCGATACGCCCTTACCGACGGTGACGACCACCGCGCACCCGGGGCAGCGCCGCCGCTGCCATCCCGGCCCGGCCGGGAAGCTGGCCGTAGTCGCGGTCGTCGGACAACCCCAACCGGTCCGGTGCGTGCAGCCGCAACAGGATTCGCGACACGTCCACCGGAACCCGGTCGCTGGTTCGCCGGCTCACCACCACCATGGTCATGAATGCCAGCGGCACGGTGAACACGGCGGGCTGCGCCAGCAGGGCCTGCCAGTGGGGCGGCAGGACACCGGCGGCGGCCGGCAGCACCGCGGCGAACGCCAAGCCGCCGCCCAGCAGGATGCCGGCCGCCGCGCCGGCGTCGGTCAACCCACGCCACCAGATGCCCAGCACCAGCAGCGGGCAAAACGACGAGGCGGCCACCGCGAAGGCCAGCCCGACGCCTTGGGCCAGATCCAGCGACGACACCGCGAGCATGAATGCCAGCGGGACTGACCAGGCAGCTACCGTGGCCGCCCGGAAACCGCGCAGCCGGCCGGGCAGTACGTCGGTGGACAGCACCCCGGCGACGCTGATCACCAGCCCGGTGGCGGCCGAGACGAACGCCGCGAACGCCCCGGCCGCGATCAGCCCGGCGAGCAGCAGCCCGGGCCACCCGCCCAGCGCCGCGCGGGGCAGCACCAGCAGCGCGGCATCGGTGTTCCCGGCGGCGAGCAGTTGTGGGACGTACAGCCGGGCCAGCCAGCCGGACACGATGGGGAACAGGTAGAAGATCCCGAGCAGCGCCAGTACCAGCAGCGTGGTGCGGCGCGCCGCCGTCCCGTCCGGATCGGTGTAGTACCGGCCCAGGATGTGAGGCAGCCCCATGGTGCCCAGTAGCAGCGCCACGATGAGCGAGTAGGTGGCCAGTAGCGGGTGCATACCGGCGCCCATGGGCCGCAGCCAAGCGCCGTAGTCGGCGGCGGCGTCGCTGGTCACCGGTATCCGGCTGCCCGCATCGAAGTGCACGGTGGCATTTCGGTCCACCGAGTGCTCACCGGGTGGCCACACGACCGGCCCGTGCGTCGGCTGGTTGTCTTGCCTGCCGTCTACCGTGACGCGCGTCGGTTCGGTGACCTTGAGCACGACGTCGCGATCCGGGATGATGTTCGTGCCCACCGCGAAGGTGGGTGGCGGGGCACCGAGCGAGCTGCGGGCCTGCTGGTGCTCGCCGGCGTGATGCATCAGCAGCACGAAGACCGGGATGGCCAGCGCGGTCAACTTGATCCAGTACTGGAACGCCTGCACGATGGTGATCGAGCGCACCCACCCGGTGTAGATGTTGAACGTCACGATCACCATGACTACCGCCGCGCCGACCCATCTGGGCTGGTGCGCCACCTCGTGCAGGGTCAGCCCGGCGCCCTGCAGCTGCGGCACCAGGTACAGCCAGCCGACGATGATCACGAAGGCGGTGCAGATCCGGCGCAGCCGTTCTGAACCCAGCCGTACCTCGGCGAAGTCGGGCAGCGTGTAGGCACCGGAGCGGCGCAGCGGCGCAGCCACGAACAGCAGCAGCGCCAGGTAGCCCGCGGTGAACCCGAGCGGGTACCACAGCGCGTCGGCCCCGCCCTTGAGCACTAGGCCGGCGACCCCGAGGAACGACGCCGCGGACAGGTACTGGCCGGAGATGGCCGCCGCGTTCCAGCGTGGACCCAGCGTCCGGGCGGCCTCCAGGAAATTCGAGGTGGCCCGTGCCTTGGCCCCGTAGAGGCCGGCAACCATGGTGACCGCGGCAACCAAGACCATCGCAGCGACGGTCACGATGAACGCAGCCGGCTCGGGCACCTGTCCGCTCAGTTCTCGACCATCTCGGCGAAATCCTGCTCGTTGCGCTCGGCGCCGCGGTTGTATGACCAGGCCACCGCGACGAAGAACGGGTAGACCGCGAGACCGAGCAGCAGCCATGGCAGGCGCAAGCCGAAGACGGTGGTGGTACTCAGCGACGGCACCAGCAGGAACGTGACCGGGATGGCGCCGAGCACCACCACGGTCAGCAGCATCAGCCGGACCGACAGCATCAGCTGCACCCGGACCAGCTGGCGGACCAGGACCTCACCGACGCTGGTCTGGTCTTCCAACTCCGCCAGGGTGCGTACCACCCGCCGGCTGTTGCGCCGCTTGGCCAGCACGATGCGTTCCCGCTTGCCGGTCTTGGCCCGACCGCCGATCGGGTAGACGGTGCTGTCTTTTGCCGCCTGTTCCTGGGCTGCTGCCTGTTCGGCCGCCCTGACCAGCGCCGCCCACGGATCACTGTCCGGGCCGGTCACATCATCGCTCATGCCCCCGAGGCTCATCAGGCAAGCCTCAAACCGTGATGCTCATCGCGACGTCCAGCCCTGTTTGGCGGCGCGCACCAACCGGTCCTTGAGTTCGCGGGTGTGCCGGCGACTGACCGGTAGCTCAGTGGCGTCGTCCCCGTTGCCGACCCGGACGACATAACCCGACGCCGACATGCGCAGCTCGGTGACCAGTGGCAGGGCGACCAGGAAAGAGCGGTGAATACGCACGAACCCGGCCTCGGACCAGCGATCCTCCAGCTGGGACAGCGGGATACGGACCAGGTGGCTGGTGCCGTCACCGGTGTGCAGCCGCGCGTAGTCCCCGTGGGCCTCTACCCAGCGCACCGACGAGCGTGGTACCAGCTTGGTGGTGCCGGCGAGTTCGACCGGGATGACCTCGTCCTCAGCAGGCTGCTCGGGCCCGGCAGCGGCCGCGTCACGCCGGGAGGCGACGATCCGCCGCATCGTGTTGGCCAGCCGCTCCCGGCTCACCGGCTTCATCAGGTAATCGGCCGCGCCGATCTCGAAGGCGTCGAGGGCGTTCTCGTCGTAGGCGGTGGCGAACACCACCGTCGGCGGGTTGGGGATCGTGGCGAGTACCCGGGCCAGCTCCAGCCCATCCAGCCCAGGCATCCGGATGTCCAGGAACACTACGTCGACGCGTGGCAGCGGGGTGCCGTTGGCGCTGCGGCTGTCAGGCCGCAGGATGGTCAGCGCCTCGGTGGCGTTGGTGGCCGTCAGGACGGTACCGATCCGCGGCTCGGCTTCCAGCACTTCCAACAGCATGGCCATGGGGCCTGGCTCGTCGTCGACGGCGAGCACGACAAGCCCGGGGTTGTCGTCGTTGCCGCTCATTGACCGCCTCTCCGCCGTGCGCCGCCCCGGCAAGTCCCCCAACCATCATCCTGGACCGTCAATCCTGCCCATGGCCAGCATCGCTGTCCACGGTTGATCCGCATGCGCGTGTCCGACCTCACTGTTGTCGAATTCGGCAACAACAGATTTGATCATAATGCGGCAGCGGGGCGGGCAGATCACCCCGTGGAGATGCCAGGGCGCTACGTGCTACAGGTGGAAGCTGGTGCCTACACAATTGGGTACGAAGGCGCTGCCGAACCGGGCGGCCATCGCGTGCTGAGCTCGCCATCCGGTGCAGTGGGCCGGCACCAGGACGCTGGGGTTCAGAGCGGCGAGGTCGTTGAGCACTTGTGGAATCAGCGGCTCGAACAGCGGTCCGTTGAGATGGAACCCGCCGAGCAACGCGTGCAGTGACGCCTCGCCGGTGAGCCGCTGGGCGTAGCGGGCGATATTGACGACACCGGCATGGCCACAGCCGGTGAGGATGACCAGGCCCTTACCGCGCAGGTTCATGATGAGCGCCTGATCGTCGAGCACCAGGGGGTCGGGTTGCCATTCACCGTCCAGCCAGGCTTGCTGGCGGGGCACGCCCGGTTCGTACCCGGTGGTGCGCGGAACCTCACCGGTGACCAGCACACAGCCCTCGAACAGGAAGCTGGGTTGCCGCTCTTCGATGACATCAAAGCCGGCATCCTGTAATGCTCGGCGGCTGGTCGTCGGTATCTCCACCGGCTCGCGTCCGGGAAGCACCATGCGGCGGCGGCGCCAGAAGTGTGGGTGGATCAGTACCGGCAGGTTGATCCGCCCCAGCGTCCGGATCAACCCGTCGATGCCGGTGGTGTGATCGAAATGGCCGTGGCTGCACACGATCGCCCCGATCGAGTTCGGATCGATTTCGAGCCGGCGCATGTTCTGCACCACTCCGTCCGGACTGGCGCCCGCGTCGTACAGGAATCGATGCTCGGCCTCGCCGCGGGACACGGTCACCAGCAGCGACAGGCCATGCTCGGCGATGAGCGCGTCGGGAACCTCACCGTTGTCCATCGTCGCCGTGGCTTGCCGCGGTCCGCCCCAAGCTGGTGCACGGCGGGCCGGCCCCTGGTCGGGCATGAGCACGTCGGTGACGTTGTCCATCAGCGTGGTGATCCGGACCGAATCCACCGGCTCGAGGTCGATCTCGACGGCCGGCTCGAACTCGTGGAACACCGGCGGTGGCCGGCTACCCGGGCTGTCGTCCGCGCACACAACCGCAGCGTAGCGGGCGGCGAGCGGCCGGGTCGTGATCAGAACGGCCTGGTATCGCACCGTTCACCGGTGAACTCCATTCCGAGTTTTGCGCTTAGTGCTGACAGCCGCTTGTCGCGGGTCCACAGCGTCGCATCAGTCGTAAGCCTCGTTGCCGCGAGAAGTTGGGCATCGACGTACCCGATCCCTGTACCGGGCAAGACTTCCCACTCAATGAGCGTCAAGATCTCGTCATCGCTGGCCACGGTGGCTTGGGGTAGTCCCCGCAATAGTCCGATGACGTCGGCACGTTGACTCAGGTCGCCGAGCGCGAGTTCTCCGGTGACCCAGGGATGCGCCAAGACAGCACCGTCGTTGAGTAGGCGAGCCAGCAGCGTGTCGCCGTAGCGAAGGTGGTCGATCCAGACCGACGTGTCGGCCAGGATCATTCCGACCCAAATGAACTGGGCGCTGCCCGTCGCCGTGGGATATCCGTTGCACCAGGCTCAGTGCCTCCCAATCGGGCCAATCGCCGGGCACTCTCGCGTTCGATCAAGGCGCGAAGAGCCTCGCGCACCAGGGCAGTTTTCTCCGTCGTGCCGGTCAGCCGCTGCGCCTCAGCGAGCAGCTCATCGTCCAGCGCAAGAGTGGTGCGCATGCCCACCTCCTTCCAGACATCAGTACAGCCATCTAATGATGCCATATTTGATGCCTACCAGGATGGGCTACAGGCCAAAGCGGGACCAGGCGGCGCGTTGTTCGAGCGTGTCGAGCACACTCTGCGCTGCGGCCGCGGGGGCTAGACCGAGACGGGCCAGCAGCGGCCGGCGCCCCTCCACCGTCACGATCTCCGCCTCGGGGTAGCGCTTGGAGATCTCGCCGCGCATAGTGCCAAGCCGGTCGACCAGGCCTAGCTCGACGGCCCTGCGCCCGGTCCACACTTCGCCGGTGAACAGGTCTTGCTGATCGGTGGCCAGCACGTGGCCGCGACGCGCGCAGACCCACTCGCGGAACATCTCGTGCAGCTCGGCCTGCATGCCGCGCAGCCACACCACATCGTCTTCCTGCTCGGGCAGGAACGGGTCCAGCCGGGCCTTGTTGGCTCCCGTGGCGTGCAACCGCCGCTCCACCCCGAAGCGCTCCAGCAAACCGTGCAGCCCGAATCCCCGGCTGACCACTCCGATGGATCCCACCACCGAGGTCGGGTGGGCGATGATCTCATCGGCAGCGCACGCCAGCCAGTAACCACCGGATGCGGCGACGTCCTCGCAAAACGCCAGCACCGGTACCCGCTTGGCGTCGGCCAGGCCGCGGATCCGCTCCGCCACCAGCGCGGACTGGGTGGGCGTACCACCCGGCGAGTTGATCGATAATGCCACCGCGCGCAACCGGTCGTGACCGAATGCCCGTGTCAGCACCGACTCGAGGCTGGCCAGGTTGATCACTCCCCGGCTCAGCGGCGCTGGTGTCGGCGTGATCAGCCCGTGCAGCTTGACCGCAGCCACCACTGGGCCGCGCTCCCGTTGAGTGCCCGGCAGCGGGAGCCGCGAGGTCAGGTCTTTGACGTCCATCCGGCCAGCCTACGGAGGTGTGCTGCCAGACCAGGCTGAGCTAGGCACTGACTGGCGGTTGAGTACGCGACGGGTTCGGCGTCGGCGGGGCGAGCGCGCGCACCCCGCGGCTGAACTTGGGCACCCTCATGCTGACCTTGGTGCCCAAGCCCGGCGCGGTCTCGACGACCAGCCCGCACTCGTCGCCGAAGGCCCCGCGCAGCCGGTCGTGCACGTTGCCCAGGCCGACGTGGGCGCCGGTGAGGTGGGAATCGGTCATCTCGTCGCGTAGCCGTTCCGGATCCATCCCGATGCCGTCGTCGTTGACGCTGATCACGCAATCCGATCCGGCGTCCTCGGCCACCACCGAGACGGTGCCGCCACCGGGTTTGCCCGCCAGCCCGTGCCGGACCGCGTTTTCCACCAGAGGCTGCAGCGCCAAAAACGGCAACACCACGGGCAGCACTTCGGGGGCTATCTGCAGCTTGACCTGCAGCCGCTCCCCGAAGCGGGCCTTCTCCAGGATCAGATACCGGTCGATGTTGTTGAGTTCCTCGGCCAGCGTGGTGAACTCCCCGGAAGCCCGGAAGGAGTACCGGGTGAACTCGGCGAACTCCATGAGCAGCTCACGGGCCTCCTCCGGGTCGGTGCGCACGCAGGACGAGATCGTGGTGAGCGCGTTGTAGATGAAGTGCGGTGAGATCTGCGCGCGCAGCGCCCGCACCTCGGCATGCGCCAGCCGCGATCGGGACTCGTCGAGCTCGGCCAGCTCGAGCTGGCCGGAGACGTAGCGGGCCACCTCAGCGACGGCCCGCATCACGCCGGCCCCGGCAGGCCGCTCGCTGACCACCCCGAAGGTCCCGACCACCCCGCCGTCCACCTCCAGCGGGGAGACGATCACTGCTCGGATTATGCAGTCAGCTCGCCCGCAGTCCATCTCCCGCTGGCTGCGGACCTGCTGACGGCCGGTGCTCAACGCTTCCAGAGCGGCTTCGTTGACCCATTCGGCGTGATGCTGCCCATCCCCGTCCCAGGCCAGCATCACGCTTTCATCGTTGGTCAACGCGACCGCCGAGCAGTTCAACAGGGCTCGCAGATGCGGCGCCGCGGCGGTCGCCGAGGAGGCCAGCAGCCCGTCTCGCAGCGGCGGTGAGGCCTGCGCCATGGTGATCAGCGCGTTGTAGGTGGCTCGGTCGGCATCGGTACCGAACTGCCGCCTGCTGCGCGCCCACTTCAGTACCCCGGCGGCGAGCACTGCACCGATAAGCACGGCGAGTACTGCCACCCCCCAGTGGAACAGAGTCACGACAACATACTTGCGGGCGCGCTGTCAGCTGACAACATCGCCTCGCCGCGTACGCCTGTTGTCAGCTCGGCACCCGGCTGGACGTTCGGGAGATTTTCTGCGCCACTGTCGGCCAGTGCACGCCACTGGTGATCCAGCGTGCCGCCGTGTCGGCCGGGTAGCCGGCCTGGATCCATCGGGCGGCGACCACCATGGGGTGGTCACGACCGCCGTCCACCTCGTCGCGCACCATCATCGCCAGGCGGTACACCTCGCGATTGCGCGTGACGTAGCCGATCAACCGGCGGCTTCGGCTACGGGGTGGGGAGTCGACCGCGCTGACCGGACTGACCGGGAACAGCAGCAGCCCACGCTCGCCGAGCAGGGCGGCCGTCTGACGTTCCGGCATCGGCTGCTCGGTCGGCACACCGGAGCAGATCCATTCCACCGGGCGGCCCAGTGCCGCGTCGTCGGCCGACCGCAGCTCCATCGTCCAGGTCGTGCCTACTGAGCGGCACCAGGAAGCGCTGAAGACGTCAGTTGCGGGAGTCGCTTGCTCTACGGGGGCCCGTCGTCGAGACGGGGAGTCCACGGAGCGAATTGGTGACAGGGACCGAACCACAGGGGCTAGCGAACTCTCCCAGGGGCGGGC
Source organism: Pseudonocardiaceae bacterium (assembly GCA_035252045.1). GTDB lineage: Bacteria > Actinomycetota > Actinomycetes > Mycobacteriales > Pseudonocardiaceae. The sequence goes on along the minus strand of DATFDO010000046.1, from coordinate 18,441 downwards.
GCGCCACCGCAGCAGGGGTGAATTGACGGGCCTTCACCCCGATGGCTCACCTGGGCGTGGTCAGCGGATCAATCGGGACAATCTGCGGTCGGCCAGTGGTTTTCCGCCGGTTTGGCAGGTCGGGCAGTACTGGAAGGCACGGTCGGCGAACGACACTTCCCGGACGGTGTCGCCGCAGGTCGGGCACGGCAGACCAGCGCGGGCGTGGACCGCCAGACCGGCCCGTTTCTCAGCTTTGAGCCGGGCGGCGTCCTGGCCGACGCAGCGGGCCACCGCGTCGCGCAGCACGCGCTGGAGGGCCTCATGCAGCCGGTCCTGGGCACCGTCGGGCAGCCGCCCGGCGGTCGCGTAGGGCGATAACCGGGCCGCGTGCAGTATCTCGTCGGAATAGGCGTTGCCGACCCCGGCGATCACCGTCTGGTCGGTCAGCACCGTCTTGAGCCGCTCGGTACGCCCGCGCAGAACCTCGCCGAGCTGATCCCGGGATAGCGCCAGGGCATCCGGACCCAGCCGGCGGATGCCCGGTAGCTGCGTCACACCGTCCGTGTCAGCCAGCACGTACACCGCGAGCCGCTTCTGGGTGCCTGCCTCGGTGAGGTCGAAACCCGCTCCGTTATCCAGGTGCACACGCAGCGCGATCGGCCCCTTGCCTGGCCGCGGCGCAGTCTGGACCAGCGCATCCGACCAGCGCAGCCAGCCGGCGCGCGCCAGATGCATGACCAACGCGGGTCCGTCGGTGTACAACGCGAGGAACTTGCCGTACCTGCCGGCCCCCGTTACCACCCGCTGGTGCAGCGCACTGACCGCCGGCAGCACCGTCTTGAGCACGGTGAGAGAGGCGACGTCGACGCGCGCCACAGTGGTGCCGACGGCGTGCTCGCGCAGGTGATGCGCCAGCGCCTCGACTTCAGGCAGTTCGGGCATGCCTGCAAAACTAGTCGCGAAGCGATGCCGGAGACGCAATCCGCGTCAGCGGTCCATGGGGTTCGTTGGGATAACCCTTCGCCTCGAGGTCATGGGCGATCCGGTACAGCTCGTCGCGGGCCGGCACCATGCCTCGCACGATGCCCTCCCAGTGTTCACCGTCGGTCTCGGGCGGGTCGGGCGTGTCCGCGGTGATGATCCACGGCCGCTGCAGCGCCCACAGCACCGGTATCAGCAGCAATACCAACAACAGCAGCATGAGCAGCCACGCTGGGATGACCACATCCGTGGGAGTCCAGAACACCACGAACAGCACCAGCACCGTGAGGACACCCAGCATCGCGACGCCGGACACATAACCGGCGGCCAAGTCGTGCTCGAACTGGTCTGCCAGCGCCGGGCGAGTCCAGCTGATCCGGCTCCGGACCACCCAGACCCGCCTGTCCTCAGTGGTCGCCCGTACCACCTGCCTCATGATCAGACCCTTCGTGTGCTGCTCGGGTGAAGGTACCCAGCGTAACGCCGGGTCGGCTGGACGCGGGTGCCATGCTGGCGGGTGATGACCCAACCGCCCTCGTTCACCCGTCGCAAGGAAGATTTCCGCTGCCTGCGGTGCGGAACATCGGTGCGCGGCAGCGGCTACACCAACCACTGCCCGCGATGCCTGTGGTCGCGCCACGTTGACGTCAACCCAGGCGACCGGGCCGCTGACTGCGGGGCAGCGATGGAGCCGGTCGGAGCGCTGTGGGAAGGCGGCGAGATCATCGTGGTGCAGCGGTGCGTCGCCTGCGGGCACGCCCGGCGCAACCGCGCCGCTGCCAACGACGACCGGGATGCCCTACTCGCCCTGTTCGGCCGTCCCGTTCCGCACCCGCCCTGATACCGCGGAGGTCTCAGGGCGGTGGGCGTCACCAGCGATGCGCGGCGCGGCGGCGCGGCGCCGGCCGGTCGGGGAAGCCGCGTGGGGCGCTGCGGTGCTGGGCTCCAGCAGGTTGCCGGACCCGCCGGCCGGTACCGCCGAGCACCCCGAGCGCGATCAGCACTCCCGCGACCGAGACCAGTGCTGCGATCATCGCGTTCGCGTTGGTTCCGGCCGTGGCGCGCACCGGGGTGAGGTTGACCACCTGGTCGATGGGCTGCGGCGGGCTGGCCGGTACGACCTCTGCCGGCGGTGCGGGCAATGTGGAATAGTCGACCAGCCCGGTGCGCTCCAGGGCGTCCATGTGCCGGTTGACCAGTGTCGCGGCGTTCGCGGCGAACGACCGGATCAGCTCGTTTCGGGTGCCGGCGCGCACCGCGGTGATGGCCGGCAACACCTCACCATCGGTGACCCGCAGGTGCTGGGCGAACATGCGATCGTACTTCGAGCCGGACTGGCCGGACAGCTGCTTGAGCCAGCTCTGTTGCCGCACGGTCGGCTGGTCGGGCAGCGGCACACCCAGCTTGTCCGCGACCGCGCGTACCTGCTTGTCGAGGTCGCCGTAGTCCACCGAGAGCCGCTTGGCGACGGTGCGCACCTGCGGGTTGCTGCCCTGTTTCTGGGCCTGCTGGCCGCTCGTTCCGCCGCACAGCCCAGCCTGGCGGATCATGACGAGCAGATCGCGATCCGCAGGCCCCAGCGGACCCCACCGCGTGGGCATCCAGTCGGCGTCCTGCACTTCGGCTTGGCTGCGAGGAGCGATGGCGATCGGGTATTGCGAGGTCCCCCAGTACTGGAACACGGCGAGAGTCAGCGCGGCGATCACCGCCAGGGCGACGGCCCATCGGACGAATCGGGGTACCGGGGCACGCAAAGCAGCAACCTTTCTCGATTCAGAAGACAGGTCATTAGACGAAGTTGAACTGTTCGGTGTGGATCCGTGGCTGCGGCACCTCCATCCCGTCGAGCACGGTGAGCACGTCGTCGACCATCGCGGGCGGCCCGCAGAGGTAGTAGTCGAGCTGATTGCGCCGGAACTTGCCGGGCAGCAGTTCGGTGAGCAGGTTCTCGTCGACCCGGCCGGACGGGCCGGTCCAGCTCGGTGGCGGCCGCCGGAGCACTTCGACGACAGTGAGGTCCAGCCGCTGCTGGAGCTGCCTGATCTCACCCCGGAACAGCAGCTCCTCGATACTCGAGGCGATTACCAGCAGCCGGTGCGGGCGCCGGTCGCGTCGATGCGCCAGCGTCCGCAGCATGCTCATCATCGGGGTGATGCCCACCCCGCCGGCGATCATCACCAGCCCGGTGGTGCGCCGCAGGTCGAGAGTAAACGCGCCGTGCGGACCGTCGACCCACACCGGGCTACCCGGCCGCAACAGCCGAAGCTGGCTGGTGAAATCGCCACTGTGGCGGATGGTGAACTCGGTCCATAGGCCTAGATGAGCGCTGGAGGCGATGGTGAACGGGTGCTCCTCCGACCGGACCGACGGGGACAGCCGCAGCCAGGCGAACTGCCCGGGGGCGAACTCCAGCGCCCGGTAACCACGCCGGGAACGGCTGCGCCGGGGCTCCAGCACCAGGGTGCTCACCGTGCTGGATTCCGGGCGGATCTCGCGGACCACGTACGCGCGACCGGCCCCGAAGACCGGCATCCACAGCCACCGGTATCCCAGTACCGCCAACACCGCCAGCGCCAGCACGGTGAACAGGCCCCGCATCGAGGCGTCCCGTACGAGGTGGTTGAGCCACCAGATGTGCAGTGCACTGAGCACCAGCGCGGTACCGGCCAGCGCCAGGTGTGCCCAGCGCCACACTTCATAGCGGTGCCGCAGCCGCTTGCGCAGCACCGTCAGCGCGATCAGCGCACCCAGCGCCACGGTCGCGCCAACCGCGGCGCGAGCGCGATTAGGGGCATGCATGACGTCGAACAGCGCCACGTTGGCGGGTTTGGCGACCACCACCAGGACGATGTGCAGGCCGACCAGCAGGACAACGGCCAGCCCGACGAAGCGGTGGATGGCCAGTACGCCGTCGATGCCGAAGGTGCGCGTCAGCGAGCGCACCCGAGAGGGCAGCACCACCGCGCAGACCAGCATCGAGGTGGCGAGCAGCCCCATCCCTACCGAAAGCTGGGACAGCAGCGACGAGCCATCCCTGGCCTGCTGAGCCGGTGACGAGCCGCTGTGCAGCACAGGTGCCAGCAGCGCAGGACCGAGCAGCACGGCGAGGAAGGCCGTGGCCCACAGGATTCGTTCCAGCTGGCGGCGCACGCCCCGAACGGTATGGAGAACTGGGTACCCCGCTGGCGCAACCTGAGAGCGTTACCGGCTCGTGGTCGCCCACTCGGCTCTGTGGCGCGACGAACGACCACCGACTCTGCCGAACGGCGAGGTCCATTAGGCCATTTGCCGGACAAGACACTCAACGAAAACCGGTAACCGGATGGATCCGACCAGTCAGCCTGCCGGACATCGATCGGTTACCACCACACAGCTAGTGTTGCCGCCGATGCAAATTGATCAACGATCAACGGTGCTAAGACATCCGGTTCTGTTGATGGTGCCCTTGCGCCAGACCACGAGCCGGGTGTTGCAGGCTTTACGGTCCACGGGGTTCGAGACCCGGATCCTGGACGCCGTCCCGGACGTGCTGGACGCGGCTCGGGCCCGCGCCCTGGCGGCGATCGTGCTCGACGTCGCGCTGGCCGGCTCGGACCCCCGATGCTTCCTGGACGAGCTGCGCCGGGTCGCCCCGCAGCTGCCGATCATCGCGCTGACCTCCCGGGAACAACGGGAGCAGACGGTGTCCCTGCTGCGCGGCACCCTGGACGACTACCTCACCACGCCGTTTCCGGTGGAGGAGCTGGTCAGCCGGTTGCGGTTGCGGGTTTCCGATCAGCTGACCCTGGACCGGACGGTGCTGCGCGCCGGGCTAGTCACCGTCGACACCGCGCTCGGGCTGGTCAGCGTCGCCGGCCGGTTGGTGACGCTGTCGCCCACCGAATACGCCTTGCTGGTGGCGCTGGCCAGCCGGTCGGGTGAGCCGGTGTCCCAGGACCGGCTCACCACGGAGGTCTGGGGCCAGCGAAAATCATCGAACCTGGTCGAGGTCTATATCGGATACCTGCGCCGCAAGCTCGGCCCCGATCGGATCCGCACGGTGCGCGGGGCCGGCTACGTCCTCGACGGTTAGCGCGCGTACTTCTGCCAAGGCGCCGGAAGCGGCACCTCATCGCATTCGCCGAGATTGTCAGGGGTGGGTTCTACAGTCGGGTTATGTCAAGCGCACCGGGATGGCAAAGCAGCGACGAGCAGCTGCTTGCTGAGCTGGGTGCTTTGGAAACGCAGTTGCACGGCACCTGGGCGCAGATGTTGTCGGTGATTGCCGAAATCGATTCCCGGGGCATCGCCGCGACCAAGGGTTATGGCACGACGGCAGAGCTGGTGCGGGCCATCGGGCGGATTCCCCGAAGCGAAGCGCGCAGCCGGGTCGACGTCGCAGCCGACGTCCTGCCCGGCCGAGGGCTCGGTGGTGCGCCGTTACCGCCGCGACTGCCGGAGACCGCGGCGGCGGTGGCCGACCACGCGATCGGCGCGCCCGATGTGGCGGTGATCCGTTCGGTGCTGGCGCGCATTCCGGTGCACTGCGGTGCGCAGCAGCGCGGGCAGGTAGAAGCCGAGCTGGCTCGGCAAGCGCGCATCCTCGACGCCGGGCAGCTGGCAGTGCTGGGCAAGCGGATGCTGGCCTACCTCGACCAAGACGGCCGCCCACCGAAAGACAATCCGGAGACACGGCGGTGGTTGCGGTTGCGGGACCGTGACGGCGGCTGCGAGCTGGCGGGCTGGCTGGATCGGGAGGCCGCCGAGATCGTCCGATCGGCGCTGAGCCCGCTGGCCGCACCTCGGCCAGCCACGAAGATCGAGGTCGACCTGCGCAGCGCGACGCAGCGGGACGCCGACGCCCTCGTCGAACTCGCCCAGCGCGCGTTAGCCAACGGTGATCTGCCCACCGAGAGCGGACAACGTCCCCAAGTCGTGGTCACGGTGAGCCTTGCAGGTGTTGCAAGGCATCATCGGATCGGCCTCACTGGCGCTGGGCGGCCCGATCAACGCCCAGGTCGCCCGCCGCATCGCCTGCGACGCCGAACTCATCCCGGTCGTACTCGGTACCCGCGGTGAGCCACTGGACGTAGGACGGGCCAGCCGCACCGTGCCGTCTGCGATCCGCCGCGCGGTGCTGCTCCGTGACGGTGGCTGCGCCTTTCCCGGATGCACCGTCCCCACCCGCTGGTGTGATATCCACCATTGTGTTCATTGGGTTGACCACGGCCCTACCAGCCTCGCCAACTGCGTCGCCCTGTGCGCCCGTCACCACCGACTGCTGCACCATTCTGACTGGCGCATCGACATGACCGACGGCATCCCCGAATTCCGCCCGCCACCCTGGCTGGGCGGTTGCCCACGCCGCAACCCAGTCCACGCTGCCCCGGAACTCATCCGCATGCGCCAGTAGCGCACGCAGGCGGTGCCGGTTGCGCCCGCCCCGCCCACCCGGATGCGGTGCTAGCCGCCAGGAGGGCCGGCTGCTGTGCTCTACGCGCTGCTGCGGTCCTGGGCGTCGCCCCTGGTGGCTAACCTGGTCACGCTGGTAGCGGTGACCCTGCTCAACACCGAGACGAACCGGCGGCTGACCGTCGCCGGGTCCAGCACGGCCCGCCACGAGGCGCACCTGCGGGGACTGGCCGTGTTCGCGTTGTACTACGCGCTGACCACGGGTGCCCCGCTGGCGTTGCAAGCGATGGTCGCCCACCCGTCCCGCTGGCTGGAAGTCGCCGTGCTGCTGGTCGCCTCGGTGATAGGCATCGCCGCCCGCTTCCTGCTCCTGCGCAGATGGGTCTTCCCGTCATGACCCACCGCGCCCCGTCAGCATTGTGAAGCTGGTCGGACAATCCCGTTGATCGTGGCGGCGGTGCCCGGTGCCGGTGGACAATCGGCACCATGCGCCGGCAGTTGTTCAACGCTGATCATGAGGCCTTTCGGGAGAGCGTCCGCGCATTTCTGGCCAAAGAAGTGACACCGCATGTGGAAACCTGGGAAGCAAACGGCATCGTGCCGCGGGAGTTGTTCACCACCGCCGGTGCGGCTGGATTTCTCGGAATGGCGATCCCGGAGGAGTTCGGCGGCGGCGGGGTATCGGATTTCCGGTTCAATGCGGTCCTCGGCGAGGAAATCATGCATGCCGGAGTCGCCGGCGCGGGCCTCGGGCTGACCCTGCACAACGACATCTGCCTGCCGTATTTCCTGGACCTGGCCACCGACGAGCAGCGCAGCCGGTGGCTAGCGGGAATCGCTTCCGGCGAGCTGATCACCGCGATCGCGATGTCCGAGCCGGGCATGGGTTCGGATCTGGCCGGCATGGCCACCACTGCGGCGCGCCGCGGTGATCATTACCTGGTCACCGGGTCGAAGACCTTCGTCAGCAGCGGCATCAACGCCGATTTGGTGATCACGGCGGTGAAGACCGACCCGCGCGAACGCCACCAGGGCATGAGCCTGCTCGTCGTCGAACGCGGGATGGCCGGTTTCGAGCGCGGCCGTAACCTGGCCAAGCTCGGTCAGCACGCGCAGGACACCGCTGAGCTGTTCTTCCACGATGTCACCGTGCCGGTGGCCAACCTGCTGGGCACCGAGGGCCGCGGCTTTGCGCACCTGGTGGATCGGTTGCCGCAAGAACGGCTGTCGATGGCGGTCGCCGCGGTGGCCGGAGCCCGGTCGGCGCTGAACATGACGCTGTCGTACGTCAAGGACCGCACCGCGTTCGGCGCGCCGATCGGATCATTCCAGAACACCAAATTCCGGCTGGCCGAGATGGTCACCGAGATCGACGTCGCGCAGACGTTCACCGACCGCTGCATCGAGGCGCTCAACGACGGCGAGCTGACCGCCACCGACGCGGCCAAGGCCAAGTGGTGGTGCACCGAACTCCAGGGTCGGGTGGTGGACGCATGCCTGCAGCTGCACGGCGGTTACGGCTACATGCTCGAACATCCCATCAGCCGGGCCTTCGCCGATGCCCGCGTCACCCGCATCTACGGCGGCACCACCGAGATCATGAAAGAGGTAATCGGCCGATCACTGGGCCTGTGAAGCCGGTTGAAATCACCCGACTCGGGTACATCACTTGGGGTGAATACCGCTGCTGGATGGTACGTACCGGTCTCGTGCCGCGATGTGTTCAGTGAGCGCATGAACCTCACTGAGAAGTTCACACTCCCCGGACCTAACACGGAGAGGCGGCCCGAGATGACCAGCTACAGCGGTGCGGCGGTTGCCCACGACATGTTCGCGTTACTGCATGAAGCGGCGGCGCCCGTGGTGACCCGGTGGAGCTACTGCGCGGACGATCCGTATGCGGTGACCATCGAAATCCAGACCCGTGGTGATCGATTCGTCGACTGGGTGCTGGCTCGGGAGCTGCTGGTGGAAGGGTTGTCCGAGCCCGCCGGCATCGGTGACGTGCGGGTGCGACCGGCCACCATGGGCGAATGGGACGTGACTCTGGTCGAGATTTGTTCGCCCGACGGGCACGCCCTGCTCGAAGTGGACCGCGACCTGCTGCGGCAGTTCGTCCAAGCCACCATCGACCTGGTGCCACTGGGCGGCGAAGGCATGGCGGTCGACATCGACGCCGAGATCGAGAAGATCACCAGGAGCTGCGCGGACTGAGCCCTCGGCGCGCGAGTCGGCGAGAACCAAGCAGGTGGAGTTCGCCGAAGCCGGTGATACCGAAGGCGCCACCGACTGGACCTGACCAGCAGGGCAGCAGGCCGGCGACATCGCTGTGATGCGCCTCACGGAGCTCGTTGTTTGGCATTCGCGCTGGTGGTCGACCCCTATCAGTGGAGCGAGCCCGTCAGGCGCCATCGGTCGCTCGGCGCTCGTCCGGCCCGAGGAAGGAACGAGAACGATGCACTCCACTGAAGGGTTGCCCACGCCACAGCGCGGACTCGAGCTGGATACATTCTCGCCGACCCATCGGCAATCCCACCCTCCCGCCGCGGCGAACCGGGCGGCCTGCCAGTAGCGGAGATACCTCTGAATCGCGATTGAGGCGATCGGACGGGTCGCACCGGCTGTTTTCGCTGTGGTTCCGGGCTGCCGCCGCGCGGCAACCCGGGCCTACTCCGTAGTCGAGGGGCGGGGAGAAAAATGTCGATTGAGTGCTGGCTGATCGGCGCCGGAAGAGCAGTGCGGTGAGCGGACCATCGATCGCCGGCGACGTGACCGTGCCCGTCACCGCCGGCAGCTGGGCCATGCCGATCCAACCCGGCAGCGCCGCGGCCCCCCAACTGCCGGTGCAGCGAATGCCCGCCGAGCAGGATGAATACGCGCATCTCATCCCGCTGCAGCGCCGGTATTCCGAACTTGGGCCCGACGATCCGGACCGGCAGCGGTGGCGCGATCAACTCATCAGTGGCTACCTCCCGGTCGCCGAACACATCGCCCGCCGCTTCGCCGGTCGCGGTGAGCCGCTGGACGACCTGGTGCAGGTCGCCACCGTCGGTCTGATCAATGCGGTGGACCGTTTCGAACCTTCCCGCGGCTCGAGTTTCCTGTCTTTCGCGGTCCCGACGATTACCGGCGAAGTCCGCCGGTACTTCCGCGACCACGGCTGGTCCACCCGGGTGCCGCGCCGGCTCAAGGACCTGAATCTGGCCATCAGGAGCGCCTCGGCAGAGCTGTCCCAGCAATTGGGGCGGGCCCCCCGGCCCAGCGAGATCGCCGGCCGGCTGGGGGTGCCGGTCTCTGACGTGCTCGAGGGCCTGCAAGCCGGGGAGGCGTATCGCAGCTCGTCGCTGGATGAGATGCTCGGCTGCGGGGAGGGCACCGCGACGCTGGGCGAGTTCGTCGGTGCCTTGGACACGGAGATGGTTCTGATCGACTATCGCGAGACGCTGCGTCCGGTGCTGGCCGAGCTCACGCCCCGGGACCGCACGATCCTGTTGTTGCGGTTTTTCTACCAGCAGACCCAAACCCAGATCGCCGAACAGGTTGGCATCTCGCAGATGCACGTCTCGCGGGTGCTGCGCCAGACGCTGAGCTACCTGCGCGACCGCATCAGCGCAGAATGACTCGCGTGGATCAGCGAATCAGCCTGGTGACGCTCGGCGTGACCGACCTGCCCCGAGCTCGCTCGTTTTACGAAGCGCTCGGCTGGCGCGGCGCCCAACAGCCCGACGACGAGGTCTGCTTCTTCCAGGCCGGTGGGATGGTTTTCGGCCTGTGGACAGCGCTCGGCGGTCACGGCGCTCCTGGGATCGAGTTAGCCCACAACGTCCGCTTACCGGAGCAGGTCGGCGCCGTACTGGCCGAGGCCGAGCGGGCCGGTGGCACCATCGTGCGGCCGTCGGCTCGTACCGACTGGGGCGGTACGTCCGGCGCGTTCGCCGATCCGGACGGCTACGTCTGGGAAGTCGCCCACAACCCCGGATGGACACTCGGCGAAGACGGCACTGTCCGGATCTAGCGGACCTGTTGATCGCCCGCTGGGAACCACCGCGTCAACGGCTCCGGGCCACGGTGAGTCCACGCGCCCGCAGCACGCTGCGCTCCATCGGGGCGAAGACGAGCAGCTCGATGGCGACGCCGACGAACAGGATCAGCGCGATCGAAGCGATCACCAGATCCATCGCGTTGAGTTCCCGCCCGACATCGAGCAGCTGGCCGAGCCCCAGGCCCAGCACGGGTGAATAGGTGATCAGCTCGGCGCCCATCAGCGAGCGCCATGAAAACGCCCAACCCTGCTTGAGACCGGCCAGGTAACCCGGCAGCGCCGCGGGTAACAGCACATGCCGGATCCGCCCGACCGTACCCAGACCCAGCACCCGGCCCACCTTGTCGAGCAGCGGCGGCACCTGATCGAAACCGGCGAGCAGCCCGTTGGCGATCGACGGCACGGCACCGAGTAGCACCACCGTGTAGATGGCAGCGTCGGACAGGCCGAACCAGATGATCGCCGCCGGGACCCATGCAATCGACGGCAGGCTCTGCAGCCCGCTGACGAATGGCCCGACAGCTGCCCGCAGCCACCGGCTTTGCCACATCGCCAACCCGAGCATGGTGCCGACCACCACCGACGCGGCAAATCCCTCCACACCGCGCGACACGCTGATCGAGACGGCTTCCCAAGCGCGGCCGTCGCGCACCGTCTGACCGAAGGTGTGGAATACATCCAGCGGGCTGGGCAGCGCGTAGCTCGGCTTGATACCGGCGCTGTAGGCCAGCTGCCACAGCGTGATGAAGGCGGCCACCGCGACGATCGGGGGCAGGACTGATCGGACGAACACCTTCCCGGGACCGGGTCGCGGTGCTGGTGCCGGTGCTTCCAGAGCATCCAGCCCGGCCTCGAAGGCGCGGTGGTCGTCTGCAAGCAGGCTGTCGTTGTCAGCGGGCATGGCGGGAGATCTCCGCTCGCAGGTGATGGGTGATCTCGGTGGCCAGCGCGCTGACGCCGGGCGACTCGATCGCCCGCGGCTGGCTCAGCTCGACCTGCCACTCCCGGACGATCCGGCCCGGGCGCGAACTCATCAGCAGCACCCGCTGCCCCAGCCGGACGGCCTCGCGCACGTTGTGGGTGACGAACACGATGGACAGCTGCTGCTCGGACCATAGCCGGACCAGCTCCTCGTGCAGCGCGTCGCGGGTGATCGCATCGAGCGCGGCGAACGGCTCGTCCATCAGCAGCAGCCGGCTGTCCTGGGCCAGCGCCCGGGCCAGCGCGACGCGCTGACGCATCCCGCCGGATAGCTCGTGCACCCGCTTGCGACCCTGACCGGCCAGGTTCACCAGGCCGAGAAGCTGTTCGGCGTCAGCCGCACGCTTCCGCCGCCCCACCCCCCGCGCCTTGAGCGCCAGCTCGACGTTGCCGGCGGCGGTCAGCCACGGCAGCAACGCGGGCTCCTGGAACATCAGCGCCGGCCGGCCGACGGTGACGTCGACGCTGCCCGACGTGGGAGCGGCCAGACCGGCGATGAGTGACAGCAGGGTGGATTTCCCGCACCCGGAGGCGCCCAGCAGGCAGACGAACTCGCCGGGTGCGACGTCTAAGTCAATCCGATCCAGTACGGGGGGACGGTCGTGCTCGAAGACCTGCACGAGCTGCATGATCCGGACGCTGGAAGCCCGTGTCGCGATCTGCGGTGCCTGTGCTGGGCTGACGGTCGGCGATGCCATGGCCGCTAGTCCTTCCCGAGCCCGCCGGCCGACACAGCCAGCAAGCCTCGTTGGTTGAGGATCCGGTTGAGGATCGACAGCTGGTAGATGCCGTGCAGGTCGATCTGCTTGGTGGCGACCCCGGCGGTCACCGCGTTGGCGGCGCTGCGTTGCAGGGAGGTCGCGATCGGGTCGTCGGTCACCGTCAGGTCCTGCCAGGCGCGGTCGACCACGTCCGGCCGCAACGCCTTGCCGGTCAGTGCGGTAATGCCGTCATTCACGGTTGCCTTGGCCTCGGCGGAGTTCTGGGTCGCCCACTGCACCGCGTCGACGTGCCCCCGCAGCAGCGCCTCGACCGTCTGCGGGTGCCGCTCCAAGAAGTCGGTGCGGACGACCAGGTGGGTGGTGACGAACTGCCCGCCGGGCCATAGATCGCGCTCGTTGACCAGCACGTTTCCGCCGGCCTCCAGCACCAACCGGGATGCCCAGGGTTCCGGTATCCAGGCGCCGGCGAGCTTGCCGGACTTGAACAGTTGCAGGGTGTCAGCGTTCTTTGTGGGGGCGATCGTGACGTCTCCGCCGCCTCGCACGCTGTTGCGCAGCCCCTGGCTGCTCAGCCACGCGCGCAGCGCCACATCCTGGGTATTGCCCAGCTCCGGGCTGGCCACGGTCTTGCCCCGAAGGTCTGCCGCCGTATTGATACCCTGGCGCACCACCAGCTGCGCGCCACCGGAGGTGGCTCCGGCGATGATCCGGATGGCCTTGCCGTCGCTTCTGGCGAACGCGTTGATCGCCGGGTTCGGCCCGAGGTATGCCACGTCCAGGCTGCCGCCGAACAGCGCCTCGACCGCGGCCGGACCGGCGTCGAAAATCTGCGTTTCCAGTTTCGTGGCGCCGAGCTGCTTGGCGAACAAACCCCGGTTGACGCCGATGATTGCGGCGGCATGAGTGACGTTGGCGAAATAACCCAGGCGCAACGTCGAGGCCGGACCCGGTGGCCCATCAGACGTTGTCCCGCTGCTGCCGCACGCGACGGTGAGCAGCAGCACGCCGATCGCGATCAGCGCGGCGAAGACCCGGCTACGGGTGGAAGCGGCACCAGGCATGACAGCGCGTCCTCGGCGGGAGGGGCGCGCGAGGTGACGTCTTCAGCGATACCGGCGCCGGGACGGCACGACCACACGCCCGGCTGATGGAGGGTCGGGCAGGGTCATGCCGGCATACAGATCATGCTGCGCGTGCGTCCGTAGTCGACGTGGCGGCGGGCCACAAGCTTGAGCGACAGCGCGGGCACGAAACTCACGCTACAGGGACGACTGACCCCTGCTCCCGAATTGTCCACATCGTGGACTCCTCCGCCGGATAGGCCGGTCAGGGATCAGGGGATGGCGCGGGCAGGCGGAAACGGACGTGGGTCCCGGCCAGACCGGCGTCGATGACCACGCCGGTGGCGAGCTTGCGGAGGATGGCCAGTCCGCGGCCGCGATGGCTGTTGTCGGGGAGTTCGGCGCGCCAGCATCCGAAGTCGCGCACCTCGACGTCGATGCTGTCCTCGCCGCGCCGGGTGATGCGGTAGGTGAACTCGCCGGGTTCGCCGGTGGTGGCGTAGGCGTGTTCGACGGCGTTGGCGGCGGCTTCCCCGAGGGTGATCTGGAGGTCGTCGGCGAGCGCGGCGGGCAGCGCGCTGGTGCGGGTCCAGGCGCGGACCGTGCGGCGCAGCCCGGGCAGTTGGTCGGGGGTGGCAGGTAGGCGCTGGTGTAGCGGGGCGGGCAGGTAGCGGGCGGCGATCAGGGCGATGTCATCGGCCGGTCCGGTGTCGGGCAGCGCGGCCGCCAGCAGCCCGTCGAGCAGGATGGTGGGTGCCTCTCGGCACAGCCGCGTTGCGGTCGCGGCGAGGTGGTCCAGGCCCTCGTCAATGACCTGGCGGCGACGCTCGACGAGCCCGTCGGTATACAGCAGCAGGCACCCGCCGGGTTCGATCCGGGTGGTCGCCTCGGTGTAAGGCGGGCGGCGGGCCACGCCCAGCGGCCCGCCGGCGCCGCCGGTGAGATAACGGGCCTGGCCGGGTTCGATCAGTAGCGGCGGGGGGTGTCCGGCGCGGGCCCAGCACAGCCGCCCGCTATCCAGGTCGAGGATCACCACGGCGGCGGTGGAGGCCAGCGCCCCCGGGATACCCGCGGCGAGGCGGTCGAGGTGTTCCAACGCGGCGGCCGGTAAGTCCCCGTGCAGCAGCGCGGTGGCCAGTGCAGTGCGCAACTGGCCCATCACCGCAGCCGCGCCGGCGCCTTGCCCGACGACATCGCCCACCACGATGGCGACCTGCTGATCACCGACGGCGAGCACGTCATACCAATCACCCCCGGCGGCCACGTCGGGCGCCCCGGCCAGGTAGCGGGCGGCCAGCGCCAGCCGGTCGAACTCGGGCAGCTGGCGCGGCAGCAGGCTGCGTTGCAAGGTTTGCGCAATGTTGTGCTCGGCTTGATACAGCCGGGCCCGGTCCAGCGCCTGCCCGCATTGCCCGCCTAGGGTGAGGATGGTGGCGCGCTCACGGGAAGTGAACGCGGGCGCCGGATCTCCGAAATGCAACCCGAGCGCGCCGATCACGCTGTCCCCGGCGATCAAGGGCACCGCCACCTGCACCGGCAGCGGTCCGCCGGAGCTAAGGGCCTGATCCTGCCAGGCCACGGTTGAGCGGGATCCACGCCACACCGGCTGGGCGGTGCGTATCACGTGCGCCAGCGGGTGTGCCGCGTCGATCGCCAGCCGAGTACCGGTCTCGGGATAGCCCCGGGCGGCCAACACCGCGAGCTGATCATGAATGCTGCGCCACACCACCACCGCGGCCAACGCGCCCAGGTCAGCGGCATAGCCGAGAATGACCTGGGCAACCTCGGCGACGCCCGTGGCGCCCGAGAGCGCCCCGAGCAGGCGGTGGAAGCGTTCCGCGGCGTGGCGGGCGGCGGTCTCCGCAGTCAACAACTGGGCCCGGTCCCAGGCCTGGGCGCACTGGTCGGCCAGCAATTCCACCGCGGCCCGGTCGGCTTCGCCGAACCGGCGCGGCGCGTGCAACGCCGCACCGAGCACACCCACACAGCGGTCATTGATCATCAGCGGCAGGTGTACCTGCGCGGGGTAGCCGTACTCCGCGATCAGCCCGGCCACTTCCGGATATGCCGCCTGGCAGTCGGCCATCGACTCCAGCCACACCGGGCGGCGCCGCCGGACCGCATCGGCTGCGGGCACCGGCGCGCTCAGCGGTGCGGTCTGCCAGTCACGCTCCACGTTCGGCGTCCACCCACGCCCAGCCATCCACCCCAGCGTGCCGGTCTCGCGCACCTCGTAAAGAACGGTGGCGGGTGCGTCGAGCAGCCGCGCAAGGTGCGTGATCGCGGCCAGTGCCACTCCGCTGGGAGTGGCCGCCGCGGACAGCGCAGCGGTGGCCTGCTGCAGCAGCACCCACCGCTGCTCGGCTTCCCGCCGCAGCTGCCCGAGCTGCAGGTGCGCGCCGACTCGGGCCAGCAGCTCCCCCGCGGTGAACGGTTTGACGAGATAGTCGTCCGCGCCGGCGGCCAGGCCCTCGGCGGCAGCCTCCTGCCCAGCCCGGGCCGACAGCAACAACACCGGCAACCGCGCGGTGCGCACATCGGCGCGCAGCGCGGCGACCAGCTCCAGACCGTCCATCCCGGGCATCATCACATCGGTGATGATCAGGTCCGGGGGCTGTGCGGTCGCCGCCACCAGCGCCGCCGCTCCGTCGACGACGGTCTGCACGTCGTAGCGGACACCCAGCAAACGGTGCAGGTATTCCCGCATATCAGCGTTATCGTCGGCGACCAGGACCCGCCCCGTAGCCGGCCCGAACGGCTCCGTCCCGGCCCTTCGCAGGCTGACGTCGTCGTGGGCTAGCTCCGGCGCGTCGGGTAGCCATCGCAGCGCTTCTTCCACGAACGGTGCCGCGCCCTCGCTGGGGCCGGTGACCGACGAGGCCGACAAGACCTGACCGGCGGGCAGGTGCCCGCGGCCCAGCGGCAGCGTGACGGTGAACGTGGTTCCGACCCCCAGGGTGGAATCAGCGGTGATGGTGCCGCCGTGCAGTGCGACCAGCTCGGCCACTAACGCCAACCCGATGCCGCTGCCTTCATAACTGCGGGCCCGGGCCCCGCGGATGCGGTGGAAGCGGTCGAACAACCGGGGTAGCTCCTCGGCCGGGATGCCCGTTCCGGTATCGGTCACCGTCAGCACGGCGGTGTCACCGAAGCGGCGCACCGCGATACCGATCTGCCCGTCGAAGGTGAACTTCAACGCGTTGGACAGCAGGTTGAGCACCACCTTCTCCCACATCTCCCGGTCCACATACACCGGCTCACCGAGATCTGCCCAGTCCACCTCCAACCGCAGCCCGCCACGCTCGATCGCCGAGCGGAACACGCTCGCCAGCTCCGCGGTGAACACACCCAGATCGACCGGTTCGTAGCGAGCCTGGGCCCGACCGGCCTGAATACGGGAGAAGTCCAGCAGCGTGTTGACCAGCTTGCCCAGCCGCAATCCGTTGCGGTGGATCACTTCCAGCTCGGTGTGCAACCGCCGCGGATCGACCTGCTCGCTCGACCGCAGCTCCGCGACCGGCCCCATGATCAGGGTCAACGGGGTGCGGAACTCGTGACTGACGTTGGAGAAGAACTCCGTCTTGGCCCGATCCAGCTCCGCCAACGCCGCAGCCCGCCGACGTTCGGCCTCATATGCCCCGGCATTGACCAGGCCCGCGGCGATCTGGCCGGCCACCAGCTCGATAAAGCCCCGGTACCGGTTGTCATACCGGCGGTGTGGATTCAAGCCCACCACCAAAAAACCCGCCACCGGTCCCCGGCCCTGTGCACTGGCGAAAGGCACCCCGGCAGCCTGGGTCGGCGGCTGGTTCCATGCGCCGGTCGGCAACGACCGGAAACGGCTCGGCAGATCATCGACGAGCACGGTCTGCCCCACGCGGATCCGAGAAACCGGCCAGCTGGTCTCGTCGCCGCGCTCGATCTTGCCCGGCGCTCCTGCGGCGCCGGACTCGATACCGGTGGCGCACGCCAACTGCGCAATCCCCTGGTCGTCGAACAAGTAGGTCAGGCTGAACGGCAGGTCCCGGGCGTTGCCGCCCAGCTGCGCACGCACCGCGGCCAGCACCTCATCCCGGGTCCGACTCGCTGGCACCGCCGCTGCCAGATCACGCAACGTGGTCATCCGCCGCTCACTCAACACCCGGTCGGTGTCCTCGCTGACCACGCACAGCATTCCTACGATCCGGCCGTCCTCGTTGGCCAGCGGGCTATAGGAGAAGGTGTGATAGGTCTCCTCCGGATACCCGGCGCGTTCCAAGAACAGCAGCAGTTCTTCATCCCACGTGGCCACCCCGGTGGCCAGTACAGACTCGATCCGCGGTCCGATGTCCCGCCAGATCTCCGCCCACACCTGCCGAGCGGGCCGCCCCAGCGCCCAGGGATGCTTGGCCCGCAGAGTGTTGCGCCAGTAGGCGTCGTTGTAGAAAAACGTCAGCTCCGGGCCCCAGCCCAGCCACATCGAAAACCGCGACGTCAACAAGATCCGCACCACGCTGCGCAGGCTGGCCGGCCAGCCATCAACCGGCCCCAGCGGCGTCGATGACCAGTCCAACGCCCGCATCCGCCCGGCCAACTCCCCGGTACCCACGAACGGTGAAGTCACAGCCGGCCAGCCCCATGCACGAAATGGATCGTCTCGGAATCCGTCTTGAAATACCAGTCGCAGCACACCCGCTGGCGGCTGCTCGGGTGGTCCACGTCCGCGTTGGAGACCGGGCCCGGTCGGCGATGGTGACGATGCCGCGGGTATAGCGGATGAGACCGGCCTCCTGTAGCCGGCTGGCGATCTCCGAGACGGTGGGACGGCGCACTCCCAGCATCTGAGCCAGGAACTGCTGGGTGAGCGGGAACTCGTCGCGACCTACCCGATCCCGGGTCGTGAGCAACCAGCGAGCGGCCCGCTGCACGCCTAGCCCCCACGTCCACGCCGATATGTCTCCATGCCGGGACACGCCTGTCGCGGTGCGTGTTGGGTGGGTACAGTGAGTGTTCGGAAGTCGTCATGGCACCATGTCGCAGGTGTCCAGCACACAGCCCCGCCACGGCCGGCACGCCAAGCCGGATGCACCGTCTGGGGAGCCCTCGGTCCCGCTGTCGCCGGTGGCGTTCCCGCAGCTGGCTGACGCGTCCCTGGGTGAGCTGGTCCGGGAAGCCGCCACCCACTTCTCCACCTTGTTCCGCTCCGAGGTGGAACTGGCCAAAGCGGAAGTGACCGCCGAGGTCCGCAAGGGCGTCAAGGGCAGCGTTTATTTCATCATCGCGTTGACGATCGTGTTGTTCA
>DATFDO010000045.1:0-9985 GCA_035252045.1 Pseudonocardiaceae bacterium | reverse complement strand
CCGAATTAGGGCAGTCTGCATCCAGACTGCCGATCTGGAGCAGGGCGGACGCGAGCGCCGTGCCGAGTGGGGCGGCGAGGTCGCGGCGGCCGCGTTCCTTGTAGGCCAGGACGGCGGCGCGTAGGGAGCCGTGGTAGGTACCCAGTGCGTAGATCGGTGGGGTGGCCGGGCGGCACGCCGGATACACCTGCACCGGCGCGCCCAGCAGGACAGCGCAGTCGGGGCAGAGCACGGCGCCGGGCGCACCGCAGCCACCGCAGTCGACGGGTAGCAGCAGATCCAGCAGGTGGCTCAACACCCGCCCAAGCTTGCCCGCTGCACGCTGCCGCACCGGTCCTCAGCGCCCGGCGACGGCGCAGTTGTGCATATCGCCACCGGCCATCCCCAGCCCCGGCTAGGTGTACTTGCGCTGGTGAATCAGCCCGGGTATAGCGGTACCGATCCCGGTCCGATGCCGCCGATCAGCGGCTCCCACACTTCCTGGGTGTCCGAATATGCCCACAGTCCGGTGGCGTCGGCCACCAGGATCTCGCGGCCGGGCGCGGCGACGATGTCGGTCAGCGGGCCGGTCAAGTTGATGCTGGACAGAGCCCGGCGGGTCAGGCCGTCCACCGACACGGAGAAGACCTGCGGGGTCGGCCCGGCTGCGGCCACCACGAGAAGTTCTGGGCGTGCCCAATCCACGCTCGCGGTGGGCGGCAGGTTCCCGTCGCGCAGGACCTGCGGATGTCGCAAGCTGATCGTGCCTGACTCGGTCACCACCGCGGCCACCACCAGCCGGCCACCGATCACCGCGGCCACCCGCACCCCGTCCCGGGACAACCTCAGCTGCGAGATGGGTCCCAGCCGGGCTAGTTCGGTGGCATCGACCGAGTACGCCAGTGGCGGCCCGGTTCCCGACAGCGCCACGCCGACGACCGAGCGCGCGTTGACCACTGTCCACAGTTCGGTACCGGACGGCAGCCACGTCGGCCGGCTCATCGTCTGTGCCTCCACCGGCGCCACTGCGAGATCGCCACTGACCGGCCCCACCCGCAGTTGGGGGCGCCCGTCCGGGCCGGCGACCACAGCCGCCAGCAGCTCCCCACCCGGATTCGAGCGGGCCGCGCTGAGCACCGTGAGGCGGCCATCTCCGGCGGCTCCCGGCACCGGCGCGCCGGACAGCCCGCGCAACCGCCCACCGACGACCACCTGGCCGGGGATGTCTGGTCGCGGGCCGGTCGGCGGTGCGTAGGAAGCGATGTCAGCCGGACGCCACTCGGCCTGCCCTGAGACCAGCGGCTCGCCGTCGGCGAGCAACCGCAGCGGGGCGGGCACCAGGCCGTCCAAGGAGCCGACGATCTGCGCGGCGACCAGCCGCCGTTGGGCTTCGGGGAGCGCATCCAGACCACTGAGGTTGATCACAGTCCGGCCGGAGTGGCTGACCAGCACGTTGGATCGGGGGCGGACTCCCTCCGGGATCGCCGACCGAACCGCCCCAGCCAGCCGTTGAGACGGTCCGGCCAGCAGCAGATCGAGCACTCGCCCGGGTAGTGTGGCCGCTGGTTGGGCAGGCACCCAGCGCAAATCGGGGACCAGGGTGCCGCGGTTCGGGTCGATGAAGCTGACCCGAACCTGACGGTAGTTGCGCTGCAACGAGGTGGCCTCCACCAGCACGCCGGGTGGAGGGTTGGAAATGCGCCACTCACCGTGCTCGCTGACCACGTCGAGCGGTACGGAGAAGGTGCCCGCGGCCGGTATGAAGCTGCCGTCCGCGGTGAGGGTGCCCAAGCGGGATCCCCCGACCCGGATGCGCCGAACCCCGGCACTGGGACCGCTCTGCGGCGCAGCTCCCGGGCCGTCGTCGATCACGGTCACGCTGGCGTGATCGTCCCAGCTGGTTGCGGCGTTGCGGGTCAGGAAAGCGCGGGCGGCAGCGTGCCCGTTGGCCGCGCTACCGGTCGCCTCGATGAACTCACGAACCAGCCGGAACGGATCCACGCCGCGCTCGGGACCTGGCGGGGGTGCCAGCTGGGCACCCACCGGCATCGACCGCACCACCTCGATGTCGGAACTCCCTGGGATCGCGGCGCATCCGGTGAACACGGCAAGCGCTGCGGAAATCAGGACGATCAGGATGGTGAGTACGCGACCGCGCATCACGGACGCCCTGGCTCAGCCGGTACCGCAGTCTCCGCCGCGCCGGGATCCCCGACTTCGGGATCCACCGCTTCGGGAGCCTCGACTTCGGGAATCGCCAACAGGGGGTCCACGACTTTGTGATTGCCCAGTTGTGGGTCTGACACCGCCGCCGTGCGGGGTCCGCTGTCGGGCCCCAGCGGCAAGGGGCTGCCGGCCAGCTCGCGACCGTAGCTGCGGGGCAGGGTGAGCCGGAAGGCGCTGCCCTCCCCGGGGGCGCCCCAGGCTTGCAGCCATCCCCCGTGCAGCCGGGCATCTTCCAGGCTGATCGACAGGCCCAGGCCGGTACCTCCGGTACGCCGATCACGTGAGGGGTCGCCGCGCCAGAACCGGTTGAATACGAGGTCCTGCTGACCCGGCCGCAGGCCGACACCGTGATCGCGCACCAGCACGGCGACCGCGTCGGCGTCGGCGGCGACCGTCAGCTGGACCGGCCGACCCTCCCCGTGATCCAAGGCGTTGGTGAGCAGGTTGCGCACGATTCGCTCGACCCGTGGCGGGTCGATCTCGACGTACACCTCGGCAGACGGTTGCTCCAACTCGAGGGGGGTGCCAGTGCGGTCCGCGACAGCGCGCACCGCGGCCACCGCGTGCGCCACGGTGGTACGCAGGTCGACGATGTCCAGGTGCAGCTCGGCGACGCCGGCGTCCACCCGGGAAATCTCCAGCAGGTCGGCGAGCAACGCCTCGAACCGGTCCAGCTCCCGCACCAGCAGTTCGGTCGGGCGGTGCAGCACGGGGTGCAGCTTGTCGCGCGAGTCATACAGCAGATCCGCCGCCATCCGCACGGTGGTCAGCGGGGTGCGCAGCTCGTGGGAGACGTCGGAGGTGAAGCCCCGCTGCAGCTCGCCAAACTCCTCCAGCTGGCGGATCTGCCGCTGGATGCTGGCAGCCATCTCGTTGAACGAAGTCCCCAGCCGTGCGATGTCGTCCTCCCCGACCACCGGCATCCGCTCGTCGAGGTGGCCATCGGCGAAGCGTTCGGCAACCTCGGCGGCCTGCCGGATCGGGACCACCACCTGGCGGCTCACCAGGCTGGCGATGCCCGCAATCAGGATGAGCAACACCACCCCGCCGACGACCAGGGTGGACTGCACCAGCGTCAGCGTGCGCTGCTCGGCAGTGAGCGGGAACAGCAGGTACAGCTGCAACGTGCGGCCCGCGCTGGCCACCGGCAGGCCGACCACCAGCATGGTGACCGCAGCCCCGCCCCGGCGCACCGTGGTGATCTTGTGGGCGAGCGCGCCCCGTTCCACCGCAGACTGCAGCACCGCAGGCACATCGTCCAGGGGACCGATCTTCTGACCGGTGCCGGCCTCCCCGGACGGCCCGCCACCGTCGACGAGCACCGGCTCGTAAGCGCCGGCGGTGGCCGGGGCAGGACCGGCGCCCGCCGGATCCGGGGTGGTCAAACGATCGATGGCGGTGGTCAGCCTGCCGGCCAACGACGCCGACGTGGGATCCACCGCGCCGAGCTCAGATTCCACCAGCACCCGGCTGTTGTCCGCCTGCACCAGGGCGGCCTGCGTCTTGTTTTCGATCAGCCGCTGGGCAAGCTGGGCCTGCAAGACCACACCCAGTACCAGCACGACCGTCGACGACAACGCCACGGTGCTGCTCACCACTCGGATCTTCAAGGAGCGGCGCCATGTCGTGCCCGCCACCGTGGTCAGCTCGCTGGCCGCCACGGAGGCGTCGGTCGCCCGTGCGGCGATCGCCGTCACCGCGGCCTGTCCCCTCGACCGCGAACTCACGACGGTGCGTTCTTCACGAGGTGTTGGCCTTATACCCGACGCCGCGCACGGTGAGCACCACCTCCGGGTGCTCGGGATCCCGCTCGATCTTGGAGCGAAGCCGCTGGACGTGCACGTTGACCAGCCGGGTGTCCGCGGCGTGCCGGTAGCCCCAGACCTGCTCGAGCAGCACCTCACGGGTGAACACCTGGCGCGGCTTGCGCGCCAACGCGACAAGCAGATCGAACTCCAGCGGAGTCAGCGAGATCGGCGTGCCGTCGCGGCTGACCTGGTGACCCGGCACGTCGATGGTGAGATCGCCGATGGTGAGTTGTTCAGCCGGCTCGGCGTCGGTGCGGCGTAACCGGGCGCGCAACCTCGCCACCAGCTCCTGGGTTTTGGGCGGCTTGATCATGTAGTCGTCCGCGCCGGATTCCAGGCCTAGCACCACATCGACGGTGTCGCTCTTGGCGGTGAGCATCACGATCGGGACCCCGGATTCGGCGCGGATCGCTTTGCATACATCGATGCCGCTCATACCCGGCAACATCAGGTCCAGCAACACCAGATCAGGCTTGAGCTCACGCATCGCGGGCATCGCCTTGGGACCTTCGGAGACCACCGCGGTCTCGAAACCCGCCTGGCGTAACGCGATGGACAACATCTCCGCCGCCGCTGGGTCGTCCTCTACCACGAGCACTCGAGCTGCCATACCCACCATCGTGGCATTGCTCGTCATGGTACCCCCGTTCGGGCGGCTCACCCGCCGGCTCATCCACCCAGCAGCCGGCACGCCAGATCGCCGAGCCCGCCGGTGTGTGCATCTATCACATACCACGGTGCGAGCCAGTCACTGGCGGCCAGCCCGTCGTAGACCGCTGCGCAGCGAGCCTGCAAACCTTGATCGTTTTCATACCGGTCCTTGCGCCGCGCGCTGTCAGCCGCAGCCCGGCAATCCGCCCGGGCCGCGGCGACGTTCACCGGCACCCGCAGCAGCAACTGGGCATCCGGCACCGGCACACCGAACCTATCCACCTCCAACTCCCGGACCCATTCGACGAAGGGGCCGTGGGCGTCTTCGGATAGCCGGGCGGCGCCGTATGCCGCATTGGATGCGACGTATCGGTCCAGCAGCACGATGTCGAAACGGCGCCGCAAAGATCGCAATTCCGCGGCGGCGTCGCGCCGATCCAGCGCGAACAGGACCGCCATCCCATGCACCGACTCGACCAGGTCGCCCAGCCGCCCGTACAGCGCGTCCCGAACCAGATCAGCGTGGACATCGGTGTCGTACCGGGGAAACGCCATCTTCGCTACGCTGGCTCCCGGTGCGGTGAGCGCGGCGATCAGCCCCTGGGCGAGGGTGCGCTTGCCAGCCCCGTCCAGCCCCTCGATGACCACTAGCCGCCCCACAACGGCACACGCTATCCCGGGCCGAATTCGAGCCTTCCGTTGACGACCGGCAGCCGCAGCGATCCGGGCAGCTGGTCACCGGTAGCGACGGTGATTCTCGGTTTGAGCCGGTCGGGCAGGAGTTCCGCCGAGGTCGCGCCGATGGCCAGCACGAGACGGTCCCCCGCGGGGATCACGGTGGCCAGCGGCAGGCTCTTGACGGTCACCCTGGTGGGCGTTGCGATCGGGAACGGCCGGCTGCTACCGGGCTGTTGCCAGTGCCGCAAATCGAGCTCGATGCGCCCGGAATCGGGGGCCCCGCTCGCCAGTTCGGCGCAGGACCCCCAGCTTGAGGTGTGGTAAAGGGTGGCGACGAGGTTCCCACCGGAAAGGCTGCTGGATACCGTGAGGTCGGCGGAGAAGTTTCCCGCCACCCGAATCTCCTGCGTCAGCGGCGGGGAGACGTACACGATCTGGTGCGGCCCGCAGGCCGGGCCGGGCCCGGAGTCGAGCGAGTCGAAACTGCGCTGCGACGGCTTCACCGCGCTGCGGGTCGCGATCAGCTGATGGTCTGACAGATACACCGGCACCGGATCGGCCGGCGGCGGCCAGGCCGGGGAGGTGTGCCAGGCGCCGGTGTCGTCCTGGTATTCGACCATCCCCGGCAGGGTGACTTGCGGGCCGCCGCGCAAGTAGTGATCGAACCAGCCGATGGCCAGCTGGGTGAAGTCCGGACGCACCCCGCCGTGCCCCCACTGACCGAGCATGAACCGTGTGCGGTCCCTGCGCAGCAGCGTCCACAGGTCCTCGAATTGCAGGGTGTGTGCTTCGCTGGGGTAGCGCAGGCCGTTGGCCATCAGGACGGGCACTGCGGAACCCGAGAGCAACGGGCGCAGATCCCGCTCCTGGTAGTACGGCGTGCGGTCGCCGGTGTCAACGAGCTCTCTGGCCTCACCCAGGTGCGCGAAGTACTCACGGCAGCCGGCGTGGCCGAGCACCGCCGGCTCGACGCCGAGGAAACTGGTGGCGGCGCCGAATACCGTCGAGGCCACGGGGCCGATCGAGATCGGCGCGCCTTGCCGGGTCAGCAGGCTCCAGAGGTCGATCACGCCGCTGATCGGCACAGCGGCCTTGAGTGACGGCGGCGGGTGTGCCATCGCCATGTACTGGGCCCATCCTTCGTAGCTGGTCCCGTACATCCCGATGTTGCCGTTGCTCCATGGCTGCGCGGCAAGCGCCGTCACGATGGTCGAGGCGTCGCTGGCGTCCACCCGCGAACCGAATTGGAAGCAGCCATCGCTCTTGCCGGTTCCGCGCAGGTTCACCAGAGCCACCGCGAAACCCGCCGCGAGGAACGGCTGCACTGCCTTGTTACCCGCCTGCAGCTGGCCGGGGCCCTTGGCCGTGTTCCAGTAGGGGCTCAACTCGAGCACCGTGGCGAGCCGACCACCGGTACCCGGCAGGTAGACATCGCCTCGCAAGGCCGTCCCGTCGGCCGTCCGGGTTTCGAACGGCACGACCTGCGCTGCCGCCGCGGCCGGTGCGCCCGTGCCCGCCACCAGCGTCAGTGCCGTGAGCACGGCCACCAAGACGGTGACACAGCAGCTGGTGACCGGGTGCCGTAATCGCCGCCAGCGGTTCCCGGTTGATCGATCGGGGTCACCCACGTCGCTTACCTTCCCGTGCGCAGGGTGCCGATAGCGCCGGAATCCTGCCAGCGACGCCCGATCTTGCGATTCACGGGTGTCGCCGGCGCCGTGAGGGGACTGCGCACTGGGGCGCGACACACCGAGCACGGGGGCGCGACACGCCGGGGTTGGGGGTTGGGGTTACGGGCGCATCCGGGCGACTAGGCCGGTGTCGTAATGGCCGGAGACGAACTCTGGGTGGTTCAGCAGCTCGGCGTGGAAGGGCAGGTTGCACCTGGGTCCGGTGACGGTGAATCCGGCCACCGCCGTCCGGGCCCGTGCCAGCGCCTGCGCCCGATCGTCCCCATGGATGATCAGCTTGGCCAGCAGGGAGTCATAGAACGGTGTCACCGTGGTGCCGGCCGCATAACCGGCGTCCACCCGTACCCCGTCCCCGGTGGGTTCGACCCACTCGGTCACCGGTCCGGGACCGGGCAGGAACCGCTTCGGATCCTCGGCGTTGATCCGCAGCTCGATCGCGTGACCAGTCGGTGCAGCTGCGGCAGCGTCGACGTCGAAACCCGGGTCACCGCCGGCTGCTATGCGCAGCTGAGCCTCGACCAGATCCACTCCGTAGCGCAGCTCGGTGACCGGGTGCTCCACCTGTAGCCTGGTGTTCATCTCCAGGAAGAAGAACTCGCCGGTGTCCTGATCGAGCAAGAATTCCACCGTTCCCGCGTTGCGGTAGTCCACGGTGGCGGCGGCGCGCACCGCGGCGTCTTGCATCCGGCGGCGCAGATCCGGCGAGACGGCGGGTGACGGGCTTTCCTCAACGATTTTCTGGTGCCGGCGCTGCACCGAGCAGTCGCGCTCACCCAATGCGATTACCCGGCCGTCAGCCAACCCGAGGATCTGCACCTCGACGTGGCGCACGTGCGGGAAATAGCGCTCGACGAACAGCCGCTGATCACCGAAGAGCCGCTGCGCGAAAGCACTGACCTTGCCGTACTCGGCGCGGACCGCGGCGGCATCGGCTGCCACGGCCATCCCCATGCCGCCGCCACCGGCAGCGGCCTTGAGCATCACCGGGAAGCCGACCTGTTCGGCTGCGGCGACTGCGCTGTCTTCATTGATCACCGCGCCTGCAGATCCGGCCGCCACCGGCACGCCGGCCGCCGCCACGCGCTGCCGCGCGGCCACCTTGTCGCCCATCGCGGAGATCGCGGCGGCATCGGGCCCGATCCAGACCGGGCCGGCACCCACCACGGTCTGAGCGAATTCGGGGTCCTCGGACAGGAACCCGTATCCCGGATGCACCGCCGTCGCGCTGGTTTTACGAGCCGCATCGAGCAGCTGGGCAGCGTCGCGGTAAACCTGTGCAGGCGGACCGGTCAGTTCGACGGCGTCGTCGGCTTCGGCGACGAACGGCAGCTCGGCGTCCACCGAGGAGTGCACCGCGACAGTACGAATGCCCAGCGCCCGTGCGGTGCGGATGACCCGCCGAGCGATCTCTCCACGGTTGGCCACCAGCAGCGACTCAAACACCCACCACGCTCCTTACCGTTGGTCAGATGGTGCCGGCCGGCGTGCGATCCAGGTCCGGCTCGAGGTAGATGATCCGGGCCGCGGGAACCGTGCCGCGAACCCGCGCTTCGGCCTCATCGATGACCCGAGCGACCTGGACGGTGGACAGGGTGGACGGAATCGCGATCTTCGCGGCGACCAGCAACTCGTCGGGGCCGAGATACTGGGTCCTCAGGTGGATCACCCGGTCCACGCCCGGCCCCACCAGCGCATCGCAGATGCGGTCCAGCTCAGCGGCACCAGCACCCTCCCCGATCAGCAGGCTCTTGGTCTCCACAATGAGGATGATCGCGATGATGCCGAGCAGGACGCCGATGCCCACCGTGCCGAGCCCGTCCCACAGTGGGTCGCCGGTGAGCACTGACAGCCCAATTCCACCGAAAGCCAGCAGCAACCCGACCAGCGCCCCGGTATCCTCCAGCAGCACCACCGGAAGTTCCGGATTGGTGGATTTCTTGATGAACTGCCACCAGCTGTCGGTGCCCTTGAGCGGCCGGGACTCCCTGACCGCGGTGCGGAAACTCATGCTCTCCAGCACGATCGCCACCACCAGGATTCCGATGGCGACCAACGGGGAGCTGATCGGGTCGTGGTCGTGAATCTTGTGCACGCCCTCGTACAGCGCGAACACCGAGCCCAGGCTGAACAGCAGCAACGCCACCACGAACGAATAGAAGTAGCGATCGCGGCCGTAACCGAACGGGTGCTGCGGGGTGGCATGGCGCCGGGCCCGGTGGCGACCGACCAGGAGCAACCCCTGGTTGGCAGTGTCGGCAACCGAGTGCACCGCTTCCGCCAGCATCGATGACGACCCGGTGATCAGGAACCCGACGAATTTCGCCACCGCGATACCGGCGTTGGCCAGCAACGCCGCAATGATCGCCGTGGCCCCACCACGTGCAGACACCCCCGACGCCTCCTCAGTACTGGGCCGGCGCGCAGCCCCGCGCCCCGGGCAGTGCCCGGAACAGCTGCACCGGATCCGGTCCAGGGCACACCGTGACGTCAGGATCGGCGGCGGCCAGCCACACCGACCTGCCCCGCTCGAGCGTGACGCAACCGCCTTCCGGCGACCACAGCTGGACCGACCCATGGGTGCACAGCACGATCTGGGGGCACGGGCTGTGCAAGCAGATCGGATCCGACTCACCGCGGGCCCAGTCCAGCCGGGTGAGCTGGAATTCCTCGGCCGGGCTGGAGTAGGCGGTCTCGTGCGGCCCGATCCGCGCGCCGCATTGCACATCCAACTCGCAGTAGGAGAAGTCCAGCACCCGCAGCAGCTCCGGCACGTCGATGTGCTTGGCGGTCAGCCCACCGCGCAAGACGTTGTCAGAGTTCGCACTGATCTCCACAGCAGTACCCCGCAGGTAGGAATGCAGGTTGCCAGCCGGCAGGTACAACGCCTCGCCCGAGGCCAGCACGACATGATTGAGCAGCAAGGCCGCGAGCACTCCCACGTCGCCCGGGTAG
>DATFDO010000044.1:0-3233 GCA_035252045.1 Pseudonocardiaceae bacterium | reverse complement strand
CAGGCTGCTGTCCGGTGGCCAACGTCAACGCCTGGCCATTGCCCGGGCCATGATTCGCGACGCTCCTGTGCTGCTTCTCGATGAGCCGACCACCGGCTTGGACGCCGCCTCCACCCAGCGCGTCCTCGCTCCGATGCGCCGGCTGATGGCCGGACGCACCACATTGATCATTTCTCATAACCTGCTCACCGTCACCGACGCCGACCAGATCCTGTTCCTGCGCGACGGGCGGATCACCGGCGCCGGCACCCATGACAATCTTTTGGCCGGCAACGCCGACTATGCGCATCTGTACCGGCTGCACCGCCAGCCTCGACTTCAGCCGGAGCTGATATGACCATGTCACCCGACCTCGCCGAGGCCGTCATCGATGGCCGGGAGCTGGACGGTCCTCCGGTGCATCCGCCGGGGTATCAGCTGGCGCCGGGATACGTGGTGGTCGAGCACGTGCGCCGCGGGGAGGATCTGGACTGCTACGAGGCCTGGAGCGTGCACCGCTACTGCCGCTGTTTCATCAAGACGCTGCGGCCTGATGCCGCCACCGACGTCTCGGCCCGACGTCACCTGGCGCGCGAGGCACGGTTGCTGCTCTCGCTTACCCATCCCCACTTGGTCCGGGCCTACGACTACGTCACCCCGGCTGATGGGCAGCCGCCGCTGCTGGTCCTGGAAAACCTCACCGGGGCGACGTTGAGCTACCTCCTCGATGGCGGCCGGCAACGCCTCGGTGGTGTGGATCTGGCCTACCTCGGCCAGCACCTGTGTTCGGCCCTGCGTTACCTGCACAGCCGCGAACACCTGCATCTGGACGTCAAGCCCAGCAACATCATCGCCAGTGACGGGGTCGGTAAGCTGATCGACTTGAGCCTGGCCCGTCGCCCCGGACGCTACGCTGCGGGTATCGGCACGCCCGGCTACATGTCACCCGAGCAGGTCAGTGGTGGTCACCTCGGTCCAGCCGCGGACGTCTGGGGCATCGGGTTGGTGCTCTATCAGGCCGCCACCGGACTCCAACCCTTCGACCTCCCCGACCGCTCCAGCTCGGCCGGCTCGGGTACCAGCACCATGGCCCGCTGCCGGACGCTGCTGTCGCACCCTGCACCTAAAATTCGCGCCCGGCGGCGGCTGCCCATCGAGGTGGCCGGCATCATCGACGCTTGCCTGCACTGGGATCCCGACCGGCGACCGACCCTGGAACGTCTCGACGCCGCCCTCGCTTCCCTCACCGGCGTCAGATAGCGGTCACTGCCGACGTCGGTACCTGCCGGTGAGTTCCGCCTTTGCCAGCACCTTGCCTGACAGGGCATACGGCAGATCCTTGCGTGGGCTGGCCCCCTCGGCCAGGCCGCTGGGCTCTGACAGGGCGAGCAGCGTGAAGATGTAGCGGTGCGCCTTACCGAACGGCGGGCACGGTCCGGCCCAATCCGTCCGCCCGTAGTCGTTCTTGCCGCCGACCGCACCCGCGGGCACTTTGCCCTCTTCCAACCCACCGCTGGCGGGATTGAGGCCGAAAAGAACCCAGTACACCTGGGTGCGTCCGGTACTTCCCGGACCGTCAGGATCCTCGAAGATCAACACCAACTCTGCGGTGCCGTCCGGGACCTCCGACCACGTCAGCGGCGGTGAGATGTTGTCGCCGTCACAGGTGTACTGGATGGGAACGAATTCGTTGTCGGCAAAGGCCGGGCTGGTGAGTGTGAGCGCCATAGTGGCTCGATCGTAGCGCTGCACCGGTGCCGAACTCCGGTCCGGAACTCATCGGCGCACAGGGCGCGCGAGTTCGGCTGTGCTGACCGCCGCTAAGGTGTGCCGGCCGGTGGTTGTCTTCCTGCATATGAGCCGCACAGTGAGCCTGAGTCCCGCTGTCGTCGCGGAGCTCAAGGCCGCAGCCGAGCGCGTGCGAGCGGCGAGCGTGTCGGAGTAGGTCGAAGGCGCGGTGGACGCCCGGATCGCGCGGGAGCAATGGCTGGCGTGCCGCGGCGGGTGAAGTCGATCCCGAGGTGCTCGTCTATGCCCGTCGGTCCCTGCTCAGTCGAGTGGAGCAGCGGGCGTCGTGAGCGGCAGGGTCTTAACCTCGTCGGCCATTGTGCATATTGCAGGCGACCGCTCCGTGTACGGGCGGTCGTTTTTGGTGGCTGCTGTCGAGCTTGGAATGACCTTGGTAACTCCCTCGACAGCGCTGCTGCAGGCATGGGCTGGCGTCCCGCCGCACGCGCGCGCACTGTTGGAATTATTCCTGGACGCCCCGACGGTCGTTGTCGAAGACCTCGGCGCATCGGTGGCTAGCCGGGCTGGCGTACGCGCCTACCCTGCCTGTCAGACCGGGCGCTTGGACGTGGCCGCCGCTCACGCGGTCGATATGGCGATCGCCCCTGGGTTGACCATATTGACCGCGCAACCGGCCCCTGCGCGAGATCGACCCGGATGTGGAGATCGAAGAGCTGCCGAGCTGACCGCCGCCGTGCGACATTGCGGGGACCGTCGTTGATCGCTCAGCAGGCGCGGATGCCGTCGAGGAGCTGGTCAATGCGCTGGGCGAGTTGACCGAGCGTTGCCGGTGCGAGCGTGGTCCAGGCCGAACCGTCCGCACCCCGCAACGGCTGCAG
This sequence comes from Pseudonocardiaceae bacterium, assembly GCA_035252045.1. Taxonomy (GTDB): domain Bacteria; phylum Actinomycetota; class Actinomycetes; order Mycobacteriales; family Pseudonocardiaceae. The sequence continues at coordinate 627 of DATFDO010000044.1, read as the reverse complement.
GGTATAGCCGCCACGCTCGGTGGCGAGATAGATCAGTGCGGCGCCCGCCGAATGCCGGGCGCCGTTGTGGTCGCGGCGGGCGGCACCGAACTTGCCACCGTAGGCTTTCGGGCCACGGATCATGGTCGCGAAGGACTGCGCATCGATGAGCTTGACCCCGCCCCGCACCAACCGATCTTGCAGCTGTAGCGCGGTGAGTCCGGCTTTGCCCCCGCTGGCCGGTCGCGCCAGCAGTTCCGAGGGCACAGACACCGATGATCCCGGCCCGGCAGGTCGCTCCGGTAACAGCCGGGCAACGGAGATGCACAGCTCGCCGGCCGGTCCGGTGTGCATCACCAGCTGTTGCCCGTCGAGCATCGCGAGCACGGCCAAGTCACCCCGCGCACCGGCGAGCAACCGCAGCCGTGCGGCGCCTACATGCACCGATCCGTTGATCTCGCGCAGCGGATGGGCAAGCAGCCGCAGCGCATCCTCCACCTCCGATACCGGGCCTTGGCGGTCTGCCAGCCCGCGCGCCCGCAGGCAGTCGAGCGTGTTGGCCACGCGAGCTCGATTTTCGTCTTCGGTCAGCGCTTGCAGACCTGGCAGATCCAGGTTCCAGTGCCGGGTGCCCAGGCCCAGCCAATG
>DATFDO010000043.1:0-12238 GCA_035252045.1 Pseudonocardiaceae bacterium | reverse complement strand
CGCTGGGCCGCGTACGCGCAGCGCCCGCCGATTCCGGCTTCTCTCCCGGCGACCTGGTGGCCGGCGTGGTCCGCCGGCCGGATCCGGTACCCTGCGGCGCATGCGCGCGCGGCCAGTTCGACATGTGCCGCAACGGTCGCTACACCGAACGGGGCATCAAGGAACTCGACGGCTACGCCAGCGAGCGTTGGCGGGTCCAGGCGAGCTACGCGGTGCGCCTGGACCCCCGCTTGGCCGAGGTCGGCGTGCTCATGGAACCGACCAGCGTCGTCGCCAAGGCGTGGGACCAGGTTGAGCAGGTCGGCCGGCGGTCCTGGTTCGACCCGCAGCACGTCCTGGTGACCGGCGCGGGGCCGATCGGCTTGCTCGCCGCGCTGCTCGGGGTGCAGCGAGGGCTGGACGTGCATGTGCTCGACGTCGTGACCTCCGGCCCCAAGCCCGGCCTGGTGCGCGCGCTGGGCGCCACCTATCACCACGAGGGTGTCGACACGGCCACCCGGGCGGCGCGGCCCGATGTCGTCATTGACGCCACCGGGGTGTCCTCCGTGGTCTTCGACGCGATCTGCGCCGCAGCCTCCTACGGCATCGTCTGCCTCACCGGGGTGTCGTCGGCCGGCAAGGCCATCACGCTCGACGGCGGGGCGCTCAACCGCGAACTGGTGCTGGACAACAATGTGGTCGTCGGATCGGTCAACGCCAATCTGCACCACTACGACATCGCCGCTACCGCCCTGGCCCGGGCCGATCTGGATTGGCTCAATCGCCTGATCACCCGGCGTGTGCCGCTCGGGCGGGCCGGCGAGGCGTTCGAGCCGCAGCCAGACGAGGTCAAGGTGGTCGTCACGCTGGATGGCGAGTAACCGGTTCCAGCACCTGCTGTGGATCGACGCCCAGAAGCTGATCAAGCTCGGTACCGTGCACAGTATTGGTCTCCAGCAGCCGGGCGGCGACGCATTCCAGTCGGATCCGATGTTCCCGCAGGTACGCCTCGACTTGATCCATGATGCCGATTGTGTCGGAGATCCCGATCTGCCGGCACAGGCCATACGCCAGCAACAGCTCGTCGGATTCAGGCGGTATGGCAGCTGGTGCCAGTTTGTGGAAAACCACTTTCTCTGCGAAGGGGCCGCCGTACAACACCCATATCCGATCGATCACCGAGGGCTCCTCGCGCAGTCGCATCCCGCCCTCCCCGTCGATGCCATGAAGTTCGATGACGGCGACGCCCAGACCGCGTGCGGCAGCGACGAGAGCGTGCCCGGCTTCATGGACGGCGGCCCGGTTCCGTTCGGTATCCCCCAAAACCATATATGCAGCGTAGCGGAGCGCTACGCTCCGTAGTGGACACTGGATAAGGTGATTGGCGACGCAGCGTTGCTCAGCCGGACTGGAATCGCGTCATAGCCGCGCAGGATCCGGGTAGGGCGCCGGTGGGGGGCATCGGCAAGAGCGAGATCGGGGAAGCGGCGGAACAGGGCCTGCAGGCCGACCTCGCCCTCCAGCCGGGCCAGAGCGGCGCCGACGCAGTAGTGAATGCCGCTGGAGAATGCCAGATTCTGGGCTGCGTTGGTGCGTTGGATATCAAACCGGTGCGGATCGGGGAAGACAGTGGGATCGCGGTTCGCGCCACCCAGCAGCAGAATGATCAACGAACCGGCTGGCACCCGGTGCGCCGCCACCTCGGTGTCCCGGTGCGCGACTCGCCCAGTGCGTTGCACCGGTGATTCGTAGCGAAGGATTTCTTCTACCGCATCGACCCACCGCTGTGGTTGGGCGCGCAGCACATCCAACTGGTCGGAATGGCGCATCAACAGGACAGCGCCGTTGCCGAGCAAGTTGACCGTGGTCTCGAAGCCGGCGGCGAGCAGCAACATGGCGATACTGCTCAGCTCATCAGAAGTCAGCTGATCTTCCTGATCGTGCGCGGTCACCAGAGCGCTGAGCACGTCGTCCCGGGGAGCGCGGCGAATTTCGAGGAAATGGCCGAGCATCCAGCGGTGCAGCGCGGCGATGTCCCGCTCGCTGCGCCGGAAGTCGCGGTAGCTCAATCCGATGTCGAGCGACAGCGCGGCGCCGGCGCCCCACTCGAGGAACTGGCGGCGCATCGCCACCGGGGCCCCGAGGATCTCGGCGATCACCGTGGCGGGCAGCAAGCTGCCGTAGTGCCGTACCAAATCCAGCGTCGGGCAGCCGGGCGCAGATCGGGCGATGTCGTCGAGCAACTCCTCAGCGATCTGCTCCACGCGAGGGCGCAGCGCGGCGACGGCCCGGGCGCTGAATGCCCGGGTGACCAACTTGCGGTACCGAGTGTGCTCAGGTGGGTCGGCTACCAGCATCGAGGGGGGCTCGATCGGCCCCAGCACTGACCGGCCGCCGATCTTCATGCCCAACTGCAAGATTCCGGGCCGCAGATCCAAGCGCATCTGGCCGAAGTCCGGGCTGCGCAACACCGCCAGGCAGACATCATGATGCGCTGAGATCAGCCCGAGCTCGGAGCGGACCAGGGGACCCCGCGCGTGCATGTCGTCGTAATAGGGGAACGGATTCTCGCGGATGGCCGGATCGAGGATCAGGCGCGAGCCCGCGTCGCCGGTCCGCATCTGGCGCTGCACCGCCCGCCTGATCAGACCGTGCCGGACCACCCAACGGATCCTTCGTCGTAGCTCCATCCGAGACCTCCGCCGCCGGACCTATCAGACGATACCACGCAATTAAACAAACGTATGTATACATCGCCGCCGCCGGAGACGGTAGTTGAGGAGCGGCCGCATCAGGCGCCACATCGCGGATCGGCGGTGGGCATGGGTCGGTTCAGATAGTGGGACGGGAAGGCTCACGACTGGCCCAGTCTCGATTACTCACTGGAATTGACGAACACCGTTGGATCGTTGCTCAGGCCTGTTTGATGGGCTGTTTGGGTGGTTGTTCAGCCTTGCCTACGCTTCGTCGGGCACATTCTTGCGGTTTGCGTTAGGCATACATAGCCTAACTATCACTCGATAGGCTGGCGAAATCTGGCATCCGGAGGGGCTTCAATGTTGACCAGTAGGTGGCGCAGCTGGAGTCTGATGCTGATGGTTGTCAGCGCAGTAGGACTCGCGGGTTGCTCCGGCGGTGGCGATACCTCGGTGGCGCCCGCCGCGCCTACCGAGACATCGGCTGCTGCGCCGCAAGAGCAGTCGGCGAGCGCCGCTGGGGTGGCCGCGGGTCTGCGAAAGATCGACCAACTTGCTAAGGGGATCGCCGGATCGGCGGGTACCGACAAGGTTAAGGCGACCAGCCTGGACGGGCAGATCGAGCCCACCTGGAAGACGATCGAGGACACCGTCAAGGCCAATGACCAGGACACGTACCTCACCATGGAGGACAACTTCGCCGTGTTGGAGAAGGCGGCAGACGACGGGGACGCCGCGGCGGCGACCAAGGGTTCTGCCGCGATCTCGTCGGCGGTGCAGGCGTACCTGGCGAAGTACTCAGGATGATCAGACGCCGACTGATCGGGATGCTGTTGGCGCTGGCCGTGTTGGCGCCTGTCGCCGCCTGGCTGGGTATCTCGCATGCTGCCGCGTCGCCACAGCCGATCCCAGCCCACCAGGCCGCAGCCCAACCGATCGCGAGTTCGCAACAGTCGATCTCGCGCGAGGAGGCTATCCGCCAGCTGGCGGTGGTGCGCGCCTCGATCGACCAAACCCTCGAACTGGTGAAACAGGGTAAGGTCGACGAGGCCTACACGCAGGCCAAAACGGGTTACCTGGACCATTTCGAGTACGTCGAGATTCCGCTGCGCGTGGTGGCGCCGGATCTGACCGCCGAGGCGGAGACGAAATTCGCCGAGATCCGTGGTCTGATCAAGGATAAGGCCCCGGTCGATACCGTCCGGACGAACATCATCGACTTGCGACGGCTCATCGATGACACCGAGCGGCGGCTGACCGACACCGGGTTCGACGCGGCTACCGTGGTGGCCGGGCAATCTTTCCTGATCATTTTCCGGGAGGGCCTCGAAGCGGTACTGCTGCTGACGGCGTTGCTCGGCTATCTGGAGGCCACCAAGGCCACCCAGTACCGCAAGCCGATCACCTGGGGGGTACTCATCGGGTTGGCGGCTACCGCCGTGACCTACCTGGTGCTGCGCTCGGTCTTGGCAGTATTGCCAGTCGGGCGTGAGGTGCTGGAGGCAGCCGTCGCCACCGCCGCTGTCGCGGTCCTGCTCTACATCTCGTTCTGGCTGATCGCCCGGTTGGAGCACCGCCGCTGGATGGAGTTTTTGCGCAGCAGGCTGTTCAACGCGGTGTCGATCGGGTCGACGACCGCGCTGGTCCTGGTGGGCTTCACCGCGATGTACCGGGAGGGGCTGGAGACCGCCCTGCTCTACCAGGCGCTGGTCGAGTTCGGTGAAGGCCTGGGCTGGTGGATCCTCCTCGGGCTGGTCGTCGGGCTGGCAGCGTTGGCGGTGGTGTCGTACCTGATCTTCCGGTTAGGCCGCCGGCTGCCCATCAAGACCTTCCTGGTGTGCGCGGTGGTGTTGCTGATGGCGACCTCGGTGGCGTTCCTCGGCAACGCGGTACGCAGCCTGCAGACGGCTGACCTGGTCAATCTGACCCCCATCGACGGGCTGCCGCGCACCCCGATCTTCCTGTCCCAGGCGTTGGGTTACTGGCCCAGCGTGCAGACCCTGGCCAGCCAGGCGGTCCTGGTGGCCGTGTATGTGCTAGGCGCGACGTGGTTGTTGATGGTGCGGCCCCGACGGCGGGAGGCCCGATGGGTGTCCGGGTAGGCGCCGACGTCGGGGGCACCTTCACCAAGGCGGTCGCGATCGACTCGGTGACCGGTGAGGTCGCCGGCCGGGCCGTGGTGCCCACCACCCACGGCCACCCCGACGGGGTGTCGGCTGGGGTGGTCGAGGTGGTGGCGAAACTGGTCGCCGATGTGGGCGCGGACAGCATTGAGCTGGTCACCCACTCCACCACGCAGGCGGTGAACGCGCTGCTGGAAGGCGACACCGTGCCGGTCGGGGTGCTCGGCATGGCTCGGCCGCCGTACCTGCGCAAGGCCCGTAGCCGGACCCAGATCGGCCGCGCCGTCGCGCATGAGTTTCTCGATCTGTCCGCAGGATTCGACGCCGGCGCGGCCCGCCAGGCGTTGGTTCGGCTATCCGCTGCCGGGGCCGAGGCGATTTGTGTGGCTGAGGCATTCGCACCCGACGATTCGACTTGTGAGGACGCGGTGGCGTCGCTCGCGGCCGAGCTGAAGCTCCCGGTGACGACCTCCTCGGGATTAACCGGTCTGTACGGCCTGGAACTGCGTACGGTCACCGCCGCGCTCAACGCCTCGATCCTGCCGATCGCGCTGCGCACCGCGGAAGTGGTGGAGGCCGGGGTCGCCGCCGCCGGAGTGACCTGCCCCGTCATGGTGATGCGCGGGGACGGCGGCGCCACCGACCTGGCGGGTTTCCGGGCTGCACCGGCTCGCACGTTGTACTCCGGACCGGCCGCCTCGGTAGCCGGCGCACTGCGCACGCTGCGCATCGGCGACGGGGTGATCGTCGAGGTCGGCGGGACGTCCACCAACGTGGCGGCGATCACCGCGGGCCGTCCCGCGCTGTCCTACGTCCGGGTCGCCGGTCAGGCCACCGCTGTCCGTGCGCTGGACGTGCAGGTCGCTGGGGTCGCCGGAGGATCGATGCTGCGAGTCCGCCGGCGCCGGATCTACGGGGTCGGGCCACGCAGCGCGCACATCGCGGGGCTGACCTACTCGTGCTTCCTCACTCCGGAGCGGCTGGCCGGCGCGCGCCCGGAGACCATCGCGCCGCGACCCGGCGATTCTGCCGACTACCTGGTGCTGCGGCTGGCCGACGGCGCGGCGGCCGCGCTGACCAACACGTGTGCCGCCAACGCGCTTGGGCTGGTTCCGGAGGGCGACTACGCCGCCGGGCACTCACGTTCGGCAATCATGGCGATGGACATCGCCGGCCAGGCGCTGAGGTTGCCCGGTGCCGAGCTGGCCCGCCGGATGATGCAAGCCTCCACCGAGGCGCTGGCCGATCTCGTCACCGCGGTGGCCGCCCAGCATCGCCTGACCCAACCGACGTTGATCGCCGTCGGTGGCGGTGCCAGCGTGCTCGGCAGGCCGCTGGCCGGCACCCTCAGGCTGGACTGCCAGATCCCCCCGCACGCCGAGGTGATCTCCTCGATGGGTGACGCGCTGTCGTTGGTCCGCGCCGAACGGGAACGCACGGTGTCCCGGGCCACCCCCGCTGAGGTCGACGCTCTGGTCGCGGAGGTGGAAGCCGAAGCGCTGGCCGCCGGCGCGTCGCCGACCTCGTTGCAGGTCCAGGTCAGCCAGATCGGGGAGCGCGGCGCGATCCGCGCGGTGGCCGTGGGTGCCCTCGTGCTCGGCTCCGGTGTGGTACCCGGGCGCCCTCCGTTGAGCCGCGAGGCGATCGTCGAGGTGGCCCGCGCCGCTGGGGGCTCAGCGCAGGTCGACCCGGTCGGGCGGTTCTGGCTGAGCCGCCTGGATGGCCGGGTGCTGCTGCTCGACCGGTTCGGCGACCCGGCTCTCGATGTGCAGGGGGAGGCCATTCTGGTGAACGAAACTGGTGGCGAGCCACTGCGGGCGACTCTCGGGTCGGTGGTGTCCCGACATGTTCGCCATGTCGGGCCGGTCACGGTGCAGCCCACCACCTGGGTGATCCAGCAGGGCCGGATCCAGGAACTGGCTGATCCGGAGGCGATCGAAACCACCGTCGGTGCCGGCGCCGCCGCGGTCATCGTCGGGCGCGGGTAGACATGGCGATCTACACCCCGCAAGCCCAGCGCCGCCGGCAACTGGTGATCGTGACGGTGGTGGCGTTCCTGCTGGGCGGCCTACTGGGCGGGTTCGTGGGTCGGGTGCTCGCGCCGACTCCGGCAGATCGGGTGGCGTCGGTGCGTGAGCAGGCCCGGCAGACGTCGTCACAGTTACGGGTGCTGTCAGTGCACTTCGAGGACAACGCGGCGTCGCTGGCGGCGGGCGGTGACGCGGGCGCCGGTCTCGCGCTGCAGCGCGCCGATGGCGACCTGACCAGGGTGCTGCAGCAGGCCCCGTGGGTCACTACCCAGCAGGGCACCAACCTGCTCAACAACCTGCATGGCCTGGAAGCAGCGGTACGGACCGGGGCCACAAGGCCGCCCTTCGCCGGCAACGTCGACCGGCTCGCCCAGGACATCGACACCACCTTCGGTCTGGCCTCGCCTGCCTCCTGAGTGCGGCCATACGAGTCGTGTCCCGTGACTGTTCAGCGAGTCTTCGATCTCCCCTGTCGGGCGGCCCGTTCCTGGCTGAAGATGGGGTTCGGCGTCCGCTGACGTCATTGTTCCCTTAACCGGATTGAAGTCGTCATGAGGCAACGGCCTCAGTCGTGCCGCCGTTTGTACACAAACCCTGATCACGTCATTGCTGTCTCGTGGCGCGTTTCTTAACGGTTCCTGAAAAGCGACGCCGCAATCCGCATCGAAGTGACCGGCCGGCGCTGCGGAACTGTTGTTTTCGCGGGCGTTGTGAGGAAATAGGTTATGCGGTGGGGGCGTACCGAAGGAGAATTATTATGAGCACCCTTACCCCGCCTGAGGCGCCCACCCCCGATGTGGCAGGTGGTCCCGGGCTGAGCGTGCAGTCCATCGCTCTACTCGTCGCCGGCGCATTGTGTGGCGTGCACCGGGTCAACGGTCAGTTCGTCCGCCTGCACGCCACCGTCGGTGACGACGGATACATCGACGTGGACGTCACTGCGATCGATTTCACTGCCGAGAACGCCAGGGCCCGGGTGCTGCTTTATCCCACTGCGGCGCAGCCGGTCGCCTCCAGATCCGTTCCCGGGCCGAGAAGCGTGGCATAAACCGCGGGAATGGTTTGCCGACCACCACCGGTTGAGCTTGAGCGATGCGGTGAGCATCGCTGCAGATCGACGAGGTGGTGGCAATGGGCGCGGAGCCGGAATCGGTGTCATCGCCGGCGTCCCCGACCGTCGCGCGACTGCCCCGCGAGGTGTGGATGCTGGTGGCGGTCAGTTTCGTGATCGCGCTCGGCTTCGGCATCGTCGCTCCTGCCTTGCCGACCTTCGCGCGCAGCTTCGACGTCAGCGTGACCGCGGCCTCGATCGTGATCAGTTCCTTCGCCTTCATGCGGCTGTCGTTCGCCCCCGTCAGTGGCAGGCTGGTGTCGGCGCTGGGCGAGCGCCCGGTCTACATCTGGGGCATCACCGTGGTCGGCCTGTCCACCGGTGCCTGTGCCTTCGCCGCTGATTACTGGCAGCTGCTGGTGCTGCGGTCACTGGGCGGTATCGGGTCGACCATGTTCACTGTTTCCGCCGTTGCGCTGTTGATCCGGCTCACCCCGCCACGGCTGCGTGGACGATCCACCAGCCTGTGGTCCAGCAGTTTCCTACTGGGCAGCGTCAGCGGCCCGTTGTTCGGCGGCGGGTTGATCGCGATCTCACTGCGTGCGCCGTTCGTGGTGTACGCCGCGGCGCTGTTCCTGGCTGCCGCAGTGGCGTGGCTGCTGCTGCGGCGTTCCCCGGCGATCGGTGCCGTCCCGGCCACCGCCACTCCTGCTCTGACCGTGCGTCAAGCCTGGGGACATCCGGCTTACCGTGCCGCGCTGGCTGCGAACTTCGCCAACGGCTGGGCGGTCTACGGCGTACGCGTCTCGTTGGTGCCGCTGTTCGTCGTCGAGGTCCTGCACCGTTCGGGGTCGCTGGCCGGCGTGGCGTTGTCGGTCTTCGCCGCCGGCACCGTGACCGTGCTGACGTTCTCCGGCCGGCTGGTGGACGTGCTCGGGCGCCGCTTACCGATGCTGGTGGGTCTGGCCGTCACCGGTGGCGCGACGATGTGGTTGGGCTTCACCGGAGGGGTGCCGGAGTTCCTGATCGTCGCACTGATCGCCGGTGCCGGCACCGGGCTGGTGACGCCGGCGCAGGGCGCCACGGTGGCGGACGTGATCGGTTCCACTGCCCGCGGTGGCCCGGTGCTGGCCGTGGTGCAGATGACCGCCGATATCGGCTCGGTCTTCGGGCCGATCGCCACCGGCCTGCTCGTCGATCACCTGTCCTACCCGGCGGCGTTCGTCCTGACCGGAGGTGTCGCCTTGCTCGCCGCGGTGGTCTGGCTGCGCTCGCCCGAGACGCTGCCACGCAAGGACGGTCAGCCGGCGCCGATCCCGATCAGCCTGCCGACCAGGTAGGTCGCTGCCGCTGCGATGACGCCGAAGCTCACCTGGCGCAGCCCACCCAGCCACCACGGGCGGGTGGTGAACCGGGCCGCCAGCGCGCCGGCCACGAACAGCCCCGCTGCACCGCTGGCCAGCCCGACGGCCAGCTCGGGCAGACCGAGCAGGTAGGGGATCAACGGGACCAGCGCGCCGATCGCGAAGCACAGGAATGACGAGCCGGCGGCCAGCCACGGAGACGGCTGATCCTCGGGATTGACACCGAGCTCCTGGTTGACGTGGACCCGGACCGCCAGCGACGGGTTGGCGTGTATCTCCTCGGTCACCTGCTGCGCGGTCTTGCGGGTCAGGCCCATGCGCACGAAGGAGGCGATCAGCTCGGCCTTCTCCGCTTTGGGATGCCGGCGCAGCTCCTCGCGTTCCACCGCCACCTCGGCCCGCACCGAGTCGTTCTGCGTCTCCACGGACGCATACTCGCCCAGCGCCATCGACAACGCGCCTGCGACCAGCCCGGCCATCCCGGTCAGCACGATCACGTGCGCGCGTGCTCCGCTGCCGCCCACTCCGGCGATCAACGCGATGTTGGTGACCAGCCCGTCCATCGCGCCGAATACCGCCGGCCGCAACCACCCTCCGGACACGTCCTGATGGACGTGCCCAATCTCACCGCCTGGATGGCCAGTCATCAGTCATCACCGCACTTCGGACGTCTTCTCGACGACCACGGTACGGAGTGCATCGAGTGAGGTGAGTGCTGAGGTTGACCTGGCCATGGCCAGCCTCACCTGGGCTTGAGCGGATCGACTACGCTGCCCGGATGCTCCGGCTTTCCCGCCCAGGCCTCGACGGTCTCGGCACTGTGGTGCGGCTGGGGCTCGCGGCGGTCTTTCTGGTTTCCGGCGCGCTGAAGGTTATCGACCCGGCGCAGACCCGGGTCGCGGTGACCGCCTACGAACTGCTGCCGCCGGACCTGATCGGCCCGGTCGCCACCGGCTTGCCGCTGGTGGAGCTGGGCCTGGGAACCCTGCTCGTGGTGGGCGCGTTCACCCGGTGGGTGGCGCTGGCCAGTGGGCTGTTGCTGCTGGTGCTCATCGCTGGGATGGCACAGGCATGGGCCCGCGGGCTGTCCATCGACTGCGGGTGCTTCGGCGGGGGTGGGGCGGTTCCCCAGGGCAGCACCCGGTACCCGCAGGAGTTGGCTCGGGACATCGGGTTTGTGCTGCTGGCGTTGTGGCTGCTGCTGCGCCCCCGGACGGCGCTGAGCGTCGACGGGTGGCTGCGCGCGGAACCGGACACAGGGTGGGGTGAAGCCGGTTATCCGGCGGGACAAGCAGGGAGGAACGAGTTGTGAGCGCCGAACGGACTCAGGACAAGCGCGCCCGGAAGGGTGCACAGGCGGTTGCGGCTGCGCGAAGTAGCAGCGGTGGTAGCCGCGGGATGATTGCCGGGATCGCCATCATCGTGGTGCTCATCGTGGTCGTCGGGGGGGCACTACTGCTGCAGCATCGCAACCAGCCGCGAAACCTCGGGCCGGCGATCCCCGTCGCGGCCGCCGGGCCACAGTACCCGGTGACCGTGAAGGGCGACACCATCGTGACCGGCAGTCCTCAGGCGCCGGTGACCATTGACATCTACGAGGACTTCCTGTGCCCGCATTGCGGCGCGTTCGAGCACGCCTTCCATCCGCGGCTGGCCCAGGCGGCCGCAGACGGTAAGGCCAAGGTGGTCTACCACCCCGTCGCCATCCTCGATTCACGCTCGGTGCCAGCGGGGTACTCCACGCTGGCTGCGGGTGCGACGTTCTGCGCCGCCACCGCGGGCATCTTCCCCCGCTTCCACGACAGCTTGTTCGCCACTCAGCCGACCGAGGGCGGTCCCGCCTGGACAACGGCCCAGCTCCAGCAACTTGGCAAGACCCTCGGCGCCGGCGATGGATTCGCGAACTGCGTGCAGACCGGTGCCGACCAGCGCATCGAAACGGCCACGGACAACGCCAGTAAGTACGTCAGCGGCCTGCGGTCGGATCACCTCTTCGGCACGCCGACTGTCCTGGTGAACGGAGCGATCGTGAACGACGCGACCGACGGTCAATGGCTGGACCAGGCACTCAGCGGCGCTCCCCGCTGAGCCGATCCAGCATCGGGATCACCACGGGCTTCGTGTACGGTGGCTTTCGCACCGCGGCCGAACCGCGGTGATCCCATTGGGGCTGTAGCGCAGCTGGTAGCGCACCGCACTGGCAGTGCGGGGGTCACGGGTTCGAGTCCCGTCAGCTCCACCAAACAAGGCACCTTAGAACCCCTGACACAAGAAATGACTCCGGAGCGCCAGCTCCCAAGGCCTTCTGGTCCAGTGGTTCCTCGTCGCTCTCACTGACCTGCTGTAGCCCATTTGTCGTCTCATCCCGCGCGACCTGTGCCGTCCGCAGTGCCTCCAGTAGTTCTGTCCGCTCTACCCGGACCACCACGGTGTCATCCGCCCGGGCACCGATGAACAACTTGTCGAACCGGGCCTGGTTGTAGCCCCGACGGGTGCTGTCCGTGCCCTGCTCGTAGGCCAAGCCGCACTCTTTGAGCAGCCGCATGGCCGCCCGGATAGTTCGCTCATGGTTGTGCTGGACGTTGTGCAGCCGAGCCCGCTGCTCTTCGGCCTGCGCCAGTTGCGCACCGAGCTGTTGCTGCTTCTCCCGGGCGATGTCGCCCGGTACTGAACCGTCCATGGCCTTGTCCGCCCACTTGTACCGTTCCCGCTTGATGGCATGAATCCGCTGGTCAAGCCGGCGTGGTCTGGTCCTCGGTGACTCGTGTGTAGTCCCGCAGATCCGCCAGCAGATTGGTCTCCAGCCCGGCAATGATCAGCTCATCCATGTGTTCGGTTCGCCCTTGTCGAACGATGTCAACGGCACGCCAAAGTTGACCCCCTGACGGCATCTGAAATCTGACCCCCTGGGCAGTCTTGTTGATCTTTGTTGGGTCGTTTGGTTCTGGTGTCCGGGTCGGCGTGGAGGGTTAGGCATGGTGGTGTCCGTCCTCGC
>DATFDO010000042.1:0-9256 GCA_035252045.1 Pseudonocardiaceae bacterium | reverse complement strand
CCGCAGCCCGACATGCAATTGGTGGGCGAGGCCGACGACGGGGCGGCCGCGGTCCGGCTGGCCCGGGAAACCAATCCGGACGTCGTATTGATGGACATCCGGATGCCCGGGCACGACGGGCTGGCTGCCACCCGCGACATCGCCGCCGACCCGCAGCTGTCCGGCGTGCGGGTGATCGTGTTGACCACCTTCACCGACGACGCCTACGTCTTCGACGCCGTCCGCTTCGGCGCCAGCGGGTTTCTCGTCAAGGACATCGAGCCGGCCGACCTGGTGCATGCCATCCGCGTCGTGCACCGCGGGGATGCCCTGCTCGCTCCGGTGGTGACCCGCACTCTCATCGAGGAGTTCGCCATGCGGGCCAAACCGGCTGTCGCCGACCGCAAACTCGCCGCCTTGATGGGATCCCTGACCGAGCGCGAGCGGGAGGTCGTCACCCACGTTGCCGCCGGGTTGTCCAACGACGAGATTGCTCAACGGCTGTTCGTCAGCCCGGCCACCGCCAAGACCCACGTCAGCCGCGCCATGCTCAAACTGGGCGCGCGGGACCGCGCCCAACTGGTCGTGCTCGCCTACGAAAGCGGCCTGGTCCGCCCTGGCTGGGCGGGCTGAGCGCAATCGCTGAATAGGTTCAGCAGCCGCACACCGGTGGTATCGAAATCCTTGGTCTTGCAGGTGACCACGGTCCAGCCGCGCACCTTGGCGGTCGCGGCGATGAGCCCATCCGCCATCGAGACCGGTCTATCCGGAGAACGAGATAGTCCCATTCCTCCGCGGCCTCGACACTGACTGGCGCCAACCGGTCGGCGAAGAGCTCGTCGGCAGCAGCACCAAGACGCTCACCACCATCCACTGGCGGCACCCCATCTGTTCAGCGTAGCGCCGATACCTCTGGATGTGACCATTAATGCCACTTGGTCAAGCGGCGCAACGTGGTCCATGATCACTGTTTGGTATCGTGAGGGATAAGTGATTACTCGAGTTACCCCAGCCGAAAGACATATGACCCGCTCTGTTCGTTCCGGGCAAGTATGAATTCGTGATTTCGAGGGATGGTAAAGCCGGGCATCCGGCGCCAAGCAGAACAACAGGTACCACAGACTGGAAAATCGCTGGTGCGGTGACCGGCGAATGTGGTGCAGTGCGGGTGCTCCAGCGGATGGCGCTGGCGAGGGGATAACCAATGACGACCGTGAAATCCGGTCGCACCGATGTGTTGCGCTCGGAGCAGGTGGCGGGCGGGTTGCTGCCCCGGGTGCTGGGCACCTCGGACATGGTGGCGATCTTCGTTGCGATCGTGTTGCTGGTCACCGGCTCGGCGACGATCCAGGCGGCCGGACCGGCGGCGTTTGGCTGGTGGCTGCTGGGCGTGGTGGCGTTTCTGATCCCGGGTGCGGTGGTGACCGGGCAGCTCGGGGTGATGTTCCCCGGGGAGGGATCGATCTACCTGTGGACGCATAAGGCGTTCGGTGACTTCTGGGGTTTCGTTGCCGGATTCTGCGCCTGGTGGCCCGGGGTGCTGGCGATGCTGTCGTTCGCCGACAATGCGGTCGCCTACCTGGGGTACGCCTTCCCCGGCTCGGTGGGACAGTGGTCGATTCCCGTCCAGGGGGTGGTGATCGTCACCGCGCTGGTGGTCTCGGCGCTGGTGGCCCAGCAGCGGCTGCGGATCGTGCAAAACGCGGTCAACGCGGTGTGCCTGCTCTACGGGCTGGTGATCCTGCTGGTGTTGGTCGCCGCGATCGCCTACCTGGTCAGCGGGCATGCCGCGGCCACTGACCCGACGGCGTGGCACACCTGGTTGCCGTCGCATCCGCACGGGCTCAACTTCACCAACTGGACGTTCTTCGGGGTGGTGGTGCTGGCCCTGCTCGGTGTCGAGGTGCCGCTGAACATGGGCGTGGAGGTCCGCGACCCGAAAGCGATCACCCGCTACCTGCTGTGGGGATCGGCCGTGGTGGTGCTCGCCTACGTGGTCACCACCTGGGCGGTGATGGTCACCGTGCCCACCACGGGCAACCAGTCGGTGCAGATCACCGCGGTCGCCGACGTGGTCGGCCGCGCCCTCGGCCCGGCCTGGGGGCAGCTGGCCGCCGTCATGCTGGCGGGCGTGACCGCGTTTGCGCTGGTGGTCTACAACTATTCGTTCGCTCGGCTGGTGTTCGTCTCCGGGCTGGACCGCCGGCTGCCCGCACTGCTGACCCGGCTGAACGCCCACCGGGTGCCGCACGCCGCGCTGTGGGCCCAGACCGTGGTCGCCGCCGCAGTGACCGCAGTAGCGTTCATCGCAGTCCCGGCGCTGAGCCCGGGCACCGCGCTGGACACCCAAACCCAGGTCTATGACGTACTGTCGGCGGCCACCACGGTGATCTGGTGTCTGTCGATGATCGTGCTGTTCCTCGACGTGCTGGTAATCCTGCGCCGCTACCGGCCCCAGTTCGCCGCCCGGCCACTGGCCCACCCGGTGGTGTTCTGGGCCTGCGCCGCGCTCGGCGCGATCTCCTCGCTGATCGCCAGCGTGGCCACCCTGTCCGGCTCACAAACCCCGCTGATCTCCAACAACGCCGGCGCGATCACCGTGTTCGGCGCCACGATCTCCTACGGGCTGTGGTTCTATCTCGTCGCCGGCATCACCATTGCCTCTCTGGCAATCGGAGTGCTGCTGTACCTGATCGGCCGCCGCACCGAGGCCCGAACCGTCGAGCTGGAGGCGATGTGATGTCCAGGATGATCATCGCTGGTGGGGTATCGGGGGCATGGCCACCGCGGTGAGCCCCGGCCATCCGGGAGCTGGGCGTCGGCTTCACCCTCCACGAACTGGCGTATCTCACCTGCACACCGCGTGCGGTGCCGAGTTCGTTCTTCTGCGGGCCGGGATCGACGGCGCGCGGTTAGCCGAGCTGAGCAGGCCTGATGCGACCGTGCCGGGAGTACGGTGGATTCATGGCGGTTGAGCTTAATCACACGATTGTCGCGGCTCGGGATAAGCGTGCTGCGGCGACCTTTCTGGCCGATCTGTTAGGTCTGCCGGCGCCGACGCCGTTCGGGCCGTTCATGGTGGTGAACGTGGACAACGGCGTGAGCCTGGATTTCATGGATACGTCGGAGGACATCCGGCCGCAGCACTACGCCTTCCTGGTCAGCGAGGCCGATTTCGACAGCATTTTCGGCCGGATCCAGGCGCAGCAGCTCGACTACTGGGCCGACCCGTACCACCACCAGCCCGGGGAGATCAACACCAGAGGTGGTGGCCGCGGGGTCTACTTCGACGACCCCAACGGCCACATTCTGGAGCTGCTCACCCGGCCTTGACCTAAGGCAGCCGCTCGGACAGCTGACTACCGCGGACCCGATGGCCGGGGCTGTGCCCGTCGAGCATCCGATGGCAGTCGGTGACCGCGTCGGACAGCAACGTGCGCAGCCGCACGTTCTGCTCCCGCCGGGAAAGACCCCGTAGCTGCGCGATCACGACCTGAAACGCCGAGCCGACCATGACGCCCGCCGGGTTCAGCAGTTGCCAACCGGTCAGCCGTACCCGGGCCCAGCGGCCACCGCGCTCCAGCTCGCGGATCCGCTTGGTCGATCTGGCCAGCTGGGCGGAAGCTGCCAGCGGCAGTGGCCGGACTGCCGCAGCGGCGGACAGGCAGGTCGCCACCACGCGGTGTGTGGTGCGCAAGTCCCCGGCGCCGGTGCCGATGAGGTCCGGTGCGAGCAGCGCGAGTTCGCTGCGCGACTGGTCGTCATCGATCCAGTCGTTGACCAGCCGGGCCAGGGTGGCCAGCGCCGGATGGGTGCAGCGGGGGTGATCGGTGAAGCTGGACCCGGCCAAAACTGAGACGTACTCCATCACGCACGCCCCGTCCTCTGGCCGGCGGTGACGTCCCCGCTGCAGGATGGGTAGCTGATCCGGTACCCGGCTCGCGTCCCGGCTGGTACCCCTGGCCGAGCGCTGTGCTGTCCACATGATCTGATCTCCTAGGCTCCCGACCTACCGTGCGAGGTCTCTCATCGCAGCGGATACCCAGCCCGGAGCCGGCTGCAACGTCAGATCACCGCGACCAGCTGCTGTAGCACGACGACCGCGACGAACACCAGCGTCACCGACAGGTCGAACAGCACTCCACCCAGCCGGACCGGTTGCACCACTCGGCGCACCGGGGCCAGCACCGGCTCGGTCAGGCGGTGGATCACCCGGCGGGCTGGATCGAGCGTGCCGCCGTAGCGGGCCTGCGGCCCGGCGAGGTTGCTCACCAGATCGACGACCACTCGCGCGATGAGCAGCAGCTCGAACAGCAGCAGCCCCAGCCCGACGAGCCCGAGCACCATGCGCGCCACCTCCCTTTCGTGGGTCCCATCAGCATCCGCGCACGAGGTGCGAAGAAGCTGAGAGTTCGTCAGCCGTCTTGGCCGGCTTCCCCACCCACCCCGGCATGCGGCATGTGTTGGGCAGGCACGACACCCAGCCGGCCGGCCTGGTAATCCTCGAAGGCCGCCAGCACCTCCGCGCGGGTGTTCATCACGAACGGCCCACCCCAGGCGATCGGCTCCCGGATGGGGGTGCCACCCAGCACGACGACGTCCAGCGCCGGATGCCGCGATTCCTGATGGACCGCGCCGGCCACGGTGACGACCTCGCCCGGCCCGAACACGGCGAGCTGACCAGTACGTACCGGCCTGGCCTCGGCGCCGACCGTGCCTGCCCCGGACATCACGTACACCAGCGCGTTGTAGTCAGGACGCCAGGGCATCCGCAGTGTCGCGCCCGGGCTGATGGTGGCGTGCAGCATCGTGATCGGGGTGTAGGTCGAGCCCGGGCCGTGCTGCCCGGCCACGTCGCCGGCGATCACCCGGATCAGGGCGCCGCCGTCGTCGGTGGTGAGCAGGGCCGATTCGGCGGCCCGCAGATCCTGGTAGCGGGGTGGCGCCCACTTGAGCTTGCGCGGCAGGTTGACCCACAGCTGGAGCCCGTGGAACACCCCCCCGCTGACCACCAGATGCTCCGGTGGCCGCTCGATGTGCAGGATGCCGCCGCCTGCCGTCATCCACTGGGTGTCGCCGTTGGTGATCACGCCGCCGCCACCGTTGGAGTCGGCGTGCTCGAAGATGCCGTCGATGATGTAGGTGACGGTCTCGAAGCCGCGGTGCGGGTGCCAGGCGGTGCCCTTCGGCTCGCCCGGGGCGTATTCGACCTCACCCATCTGGTCCAGATGAATGAACGGGTCGAGGTCGCGCAGGTCCACCCCGGCGAACGCGCGCCGGACGGGGAAACCCTCGCCCTCGTACCCGGATGGCGCGGTGGTCACTGACCGCACCGCACGCTCGACCGCCTGCGGGGCCGGCTGCGGGATCCGGGCCAGCGTGGTGACGTCCGCGACCGTGACAGCTGGCATCGCGGCGCCTCCCTTCTAGTTGACGATTCAACTATCAGTGCCAACGCCCAGCGCTCCCCGCGTATTCCGGCCCGACGGCCGTTCACTGCCTGCGGCCCTGCTAGGGCACCGAATGCCACTCCCGGGCCGCCGCGCGGAAGGTGAGCGACGAGGCGGCCAGCGCCCCGACCGCCGCGCCCAATCCCAGGTAGAGACCTATCGACGCACCGCTGGCCACCTGAAACGCGTTGCCCAGATTGAATGCACCCAGCTGGACGTCGCCCAGCTCGCCGATCCTGCTCAGCCCGCCTGAGGCGTCCGGGAACGTCGCCCAGCGCAGCACGATGGTGATGAACGCCAGCGCGGACAGCGCCAGCGTGATCAGTGATCGCGAAGTGGGTCGCCGCAGCCGCCCGCCCACCGTGCTCGCCAGCACCACCCCGGCCGCTACCACGAGCAGCAGCACGGAAAACCATGCCCCGAAGCCGGCGTTCCAGGCGTTGACGTTGGTCGATTGCGAGATGCCCAGGATCGGGACGCTGGCGGTCAGGGTGTACCAGGGCAGGAAAGCTGAGGCGTACGCCAGTACGCCCGCCGCGACCACGACCCAATCCAGCGTCGTTATCCTTGTCGCCTCGGATCCCGCCATGTCTGATCCGCCTCCCTAGGCCGCAGGCATCGTAGGCCTGCCCCACCTGCCGCCGCCGTCACGGGGCCTTACGGTGGTCCCTCCCCGAGCCCGGCGTGTTCCAGATCGAGCGAGCGCTGGATCCGCCGGCGGGTGACATCGCTGATCACGCCGTCGTGATACAGGCGGTCCAGTTCGGCGTTTTCCACATCGAGCAGGTCCCGGCGCAACCGACGGTAGATCGATGCAGTGTACGGAGGTTCGGCGTCGGTGTGCTCCTGAATTCGCTGGAGGCGATGTTGCCAGCTGGTGCGCAGTGCCTCGATGACGAACTCCGGCGCGGCTTGGGTCGCATCGAGGTGATCGAGGTGCGACAGCCCGGCACTGGCCAGCTGCAGCCGTGCGGTGGTGTGCTCGGCCCGGATGTCGTCGACGTTCAGGGCGATGCCCGCCCGCCTGACCAACGGGGCGAGCGTGAACCCCTGAACAACCAGGGTCAGCACGATCACCGCGGTAGTCAGCAGGAGCACGAGGTCCCGGTCGGGCAGCGCGGCTCCGCTGCTGGTGCTCAGCGGGATGGACAGCGCGGCGGCCAGCGGCACGACGCCCCTGGTCCCGGCCCACGACACCACGGCCGGCACCCGCCACGACGGCCGCTCGCCGTCCTGGCCGCGCTGCCTGATAGCGGACAGCGGAAACACCCAGGCCACCCGGACCACCATCAACGTCGCGGCAATCGCCATCGCCTGCAGTGGCCACAGGGTGTCCATATCCCCGATAGCCCGAAACAGCGCGGGTAGTTGCAGGCCGATGAGCCCGAACACCGCGCTTTCCAGCAGGAACACCACGGTCTCGAACACCGCCGACAGCTGCAGCCGTACTCGTGGGTTGGTCATCCGGCTGGCCTGGGTGCCGAGGATGATGCTGGCCACTACGACAGCGGTGACCCCCGAGGCGTGGACCGACTCGGCCAGCACGTAGGCCCCGTACGGAGTGACCAGCGCGACCACGGTCTCCAGCACGTGATCTTCGGTGCGCCGCCGGATCAGGAACGTGCCACCGGCGATCAGGACGCCTACCGCGATGCCGCCGCCGGCGAGGATGGCGAACTCGGTGGCGGTGCGACTCGCCGAGACGGCACCACCGGCGATGGCCACCGACAGCGCGACCCGGAACAGCAGCAAGCTTGTCGCGTCGTTGAACAGGCTTTCGGCCTGCACCAGCGCCTGCACCCGCGGGGGCAGCGACAACCGGCGTGCCAAGGCCGCCACCGCGACCGGGTCGGTGCTGGCCAGTACGGCGCCGAGCACGAAAGCCATGCCGGCCGGTAACGGGGTCAGCACGATCGTGACGGTGCCGACAGCGGCGGCGGAGACCAGCACGAGCCCTACGGCCAGGGCGCTGACCGGTTGCCACACCGCCCGGAGGTCGCGCCAGGGTAGTTCCTCCCCGGCGGCGAACAGCAGCGGCGGTAACACCACCAGGCTCACGATGTCGGGGGTCACCATGATGGTCGGCGCGCCCGGCAGCAGGCCGACCACCACCCCGGCGATGACCAGCAGTGACGGGGCGGGCAGCCGCCACCGCCGGGCGAAGGTGGCCACCACGGTCGCCAGAATGACCAGGAACAAGACCGTCTCGACCGCGCGCATGCCCGGCACCTCCCGCCCAGTCAGCCGTGACTAACCCACTGCCGACCAGACTTCCCGGCGCGCCCGAGCAGAACCTTACTTGACCGCCGACGCTGCGACCTCAGCTTGTGACACCACCGAACAGCGGCACCAGTGCCAGGTGTGCCGGGTAGAACCCGGCGATGATCACGATGGCCAGCAAGTCGTCGACCACGGCGAGGGAAAGCAGGAAGGTACGCAGCGCGGTAGCTAGGAGCCGCCCGAAACGCTTATACCAGCGCCACCACGGTGGCACCGAGCAGCAGCCCTCCGCCGGTAGCCTCCCTGCGCAGGATGTCGGCCATGCGGCGGGCTCCACCTACGACCCGCGGCCGAACAAGCGGCGGGTGGCTTGCCGTCGCACCTGTTCCACTGTACGGCGGGTATCTTTGCGCGCTGGTGCGCCGGGAAGCCTGGTCGGCAGTCGTACAGACGTGTGGGCAGACCGGGGAGAGCGCGCTGGTGAACGACGGCATGAGCAGGGCTGTGCTGGAGTGCCGGGTGCCTCCCTCCCCGGGCGGGCCACCAACCGGCGTCACGTCAGCTGGGACGTCCTGCGCAGCGGTTTCGTGCTGC
This sequence comes from Pseudonocardiaceae bacterium, assembly GCA_035252045.1. Taxonomy (GTDB): domain Bacteria; phylum Actinomycetota; class Actinomycetes; order Mycobacteriales; family Pseudonocardiaceae. Next base: position 1,013 of record DATFDO010000042.1, on the reverse strand, counting down.
TGGTGATGATCTACCACTCCACATTCGTGGCTCCGATCGCCCATCCGGAATTAGCGCCGCGCCCGTTCAGTTTCTCCCACCAGGTTGGGGCGAGCCTGCTGCTGGTCGTCTCGGCGTATTTCGCATGCGCGACGGTCAGACGCCACCCCACCGGCCGGTATTGGTGGGGCCGGATCGCGCGGCTGGTGCCGGCGTTTCTGGCAGCGGTGGTGCTGACCTGGGTGATCTTGCGCTGGTTCAGCCCAGCGGAGTGGGCCGCGCCCGGCAGGCGCGACCTGGTGGGCAACCTGCTGCTGCTGGGCAACTGGAGACCGCAAGACTTCCCGTTTCTCGATGGTTCCTACTGGACGTTGCCCCTGCAGCTGATGGCCTTCACGGCAGCGGCGGCGTTGTGGCGATCGCGCTGGGGCCATGGCCGCAGGTTGCGTACGGTGTTGTGGGCTGCCGTGCTGCTGCCGCTGATCTTGTGGCCGGTCCGGGCCGGTAAGCCGCCGGAGGTTTACCGGATGGTCGTCGACGGGCTGGGTTTCCACCGGCTACACCTGTTCGTCGCCGGTGTCGCGATCTGGCTATGGGCCAACCGGCGGCTTAACCCCATGCACTTCGCGGTATTGCTGGCGACGTGCCTGTTCGGGCATGTGATGCACACCGCCGTGGTCGGTCCGGACGGTTGGTTCGAGGACTGGTAAGCGGCCGCCGGGGTGTCCGCCGGCTTGGCGCTGATCTGCCTGGCCGCTCGCATCCCCGATTGGGATCGGTGGGTGCCCGCCTCGCTGCACCGGGCTGTGCAATGGGTGGCAGGAATCTCCTACGGGGTGTACCTGGTGCACCAGGCCATCGGTTTCGTGATCATGCGGCAGCTGCAGGATCTCGGTGCCGGCCCGGTCGAGCAGAGCGCCGCCATGCTCGCCGCTGGCCTGTTGCTGGGCTACCTCCTCACCCGCCTGATCGAACGCCCAGCTCACAACGCCCTGCTCGCCCTGTACGACCGCCGGCTGGCCCCGGGGCAGTCT
>DATFDO010000041.1:0-3334 GCA_035252045.1 Pseudonocardiaceae bacterium | reverse complement strand
GGTTGCTGCCGGAGAGCTGGCCAGGTATGCGACGGCCTGCCCGGTGGAGAACTCCTTTGACGGGTGGTACCCGGGTCGGTGGTACCGCAGCACCCCGCGGACGATCTCGTTTGCCGGCGGCAGCAGGTGGCGGCGGCTGGCCCTGAAGTAGTGCCGCCAGCGCGCCTTGCGGCGCCGGCCGGTCAGCTCGGGATCGGTGCGCATCAGAAACACCACACCCCGCACCCATAGCCACAGCATGACCGGCCAGGTGACCGTCATGCCCCGCAGCCGGTGCAGGTACCGGCCGTCGAGGTGGGTGAAAAGGTCGAAGGCCACCGCCCGGTGCTCGACCTCCTCGGCGCCGTGCCAGCGCAGTAGGTCCAGCATGGTCGGGTCAGCGCCGGCCACATCGAGCGCGGGCGAGTTGAGCGCCCAGTTCCCCAGCATCGCCGTGATGTGCTCGATCGCCGCGATGATTGCCAGCCGCTCGACGAGCCAGTCCTCGCGCCGCGTAGATATCAGGTCCCGATCACCGAGCGCCTTGAAGAACATCCAATCGATCTGCTGCACGTAGGGATCGGTGTCGATGCCCCGGGCCTTCCAGTGATCGAGCACGCTCTGGTGGGAGCGGGCGTGGATGGTCTCCTGGCCGATGAAGCCGAGTACCTCCGCGCGCAGCTTGTCGTCCTTGATCAACGGTAAGGCTTGGGTGAACACGTCCACGAACCACCGCTCGCCCGCCGGCAGCAGCAGGTGCAGCACGTTGATGGTGTGCGTGACGAAGGGCTGGCCCGGCACCCAGTGCAGGGGCAGGCTGGTCCAGTCGAAAGCGACGTCTCGTGGTTGAAGCACGAGGTTGTCCACGTTCTTGGTTCCCGGGGCGAGGCTGCGGCGGAGCATCGAGCGCCTTCCTTCCGAGCTGTTATCGAGGGATGAGATCGGTGCGGGCCAGCGAGCGGAGCAGGCCTGGAGTCAGCCGGGACATCAGCAGCCCGGCCTTGGCCTCGACGGTGATCGGCGCGACGGCGGCGTTGCGCTGTACCGCCCGGAGGATCTCCCGCGCCGCCTGGCGCGGGGTGAAGTTGCGGCGGCGGTACAACGTGGTTGCGCGCTGCCTCGTCGCCTGCTCCTGCGCGGCATCGCGCCCGACGAACCGGGTGCTGTTGGCGATATTCGTATGAACGAAACCCGGGCAGATTGCCACCACCCCGACGCCGGTCCGCGCCAGCTCGCCGCGCAGGCACTGGCTCAGTGCGAGCACCGCGGCCTTGGTGGCGGCATACGCGGGCAGTGATCGGGTGGGCAGGTAGGCGGCGGCGGAGGCGATGTTGACGATGGTGCCGCCGGTACCGCCTTCCACCAGCAGGCCGCCCAGAATCTGGCAACCGTGGATGACGCCCCACAGGTTGACGTCGATGATCCGTTCCCAGTCGGCCACCGTAGTGTCGAAGAACGGACCTGCGACGCCGATCCCGGCATTGTTGATCACGATGTCCGGTATGCCGTGGTTCTCCCGGAGCACCGCGGCGAACTTCTCCATCGCGCCGCGATCAGAGACATCCAGCAGGTATGCGCCCGCGCGCGGGCCGAGTGTGCTGGCCAGCCGTGCGGTGCGCTCGGCTGCCTGCTGATCGATATCGGTGGCGATCACCTCGGCGCCGTGCTCGGCGAACTCCAGCGCGGTAGCCCGACCGATGCCGCTACCCGCACCGGTGATCACGACGAGGTGATCTTCGAATCGTTTCCGTTGCCGCCCGGTGCGCCGGGCACGCCGCAGGCCGGGTGCTTCAGGACCACCTTCGACGTGCTCGATCAGCTCGCTTGCGCAGCGCGCCACCGTCTGGGGGTGGGTGCGCGGCAGCCAGTGGCCGGCGGGCAGCTCGCGAACCGCCAGATTGGGTACCCAACGCCGGATGTCGGTCTGCAGCGAGCTCGACACGGTCGGATCCCGTTGCGGCGCAAGGACCTGCACCGGCATGTCGGTCGTGCGTGGCGCAGGTGCGGTCCGTCGGAGGAACATGTTGGCCCGGTAGAGCTGTACGCCATGCACCGCGTCCGATACCGCGGGGGAGTCGGACCCTTCCATCAGGCGCAGTACCCATTGGGCGAGCCCGGTGCGCCAGGCCAATTCCGGCAGTAGCGGCAGCTGGAAGAAGGCGATGTACGAGCTCGACCGCAGTTGGGTGACCAGTTCCCGCAGTGCTCGCGGCGTCGGCCGGCGCAGCCTGCTCCGAAACCAGTGGTCGGCGTGGTTGAGGCAGGGCCCCGAGATCGAGGTGTAGGAAGCGATCCGGTCGCGCAGCCGCCGGCCGGTCACCGCGTGCCAGGCCTGGATCGATCCCCAGTCGTGGGCCAGCAGGTGTACTGGGCGATCCGGGCTGACCGCGTCGATCACCGCGGCGAGGTCCCGGACGAGCTGGTCGAGCCGGTACGCCCGGCGTCCGGCAGGCTTGCCGGACTCGCCGGCGCCCCGGACGTCGTAGCTCACCACGTGATATCGGTTCACCAGCTCGGCGGCCACACCGTCCCACACGGTGTGGTCGTCGGGATAGCCGTGCACGCAGACCACGGTGGGCACGCTGGGTGGGCCTGATTCGTACACCCGCAACGCCAAGCCATCGGTCGTGGTGATATCCCGGGTCATGATGCGGCCGCCGCTTGCTGCCAACGCCGCACGTGCGGCAGGTCGTCATCGAGCCAGTACGCGTCGCCGCTGGTCGTCACGACCAGGATCTCCTCGAACTTCACCCCGACGTCCCGAAAACCGATGTGTGGTTCGACGGCCCACAAGCCGGGCGTCGCCGGGTGGTTGGAGATCTCACCATCGGCCCACAGCGGCGATCGGTGATGCATCCGCTCCACGATCAAGTCACCGACCAGGGTTTGCAGCGCACGGATACCGAAACCGGCGGCGATGAACTTCGGCAGCCGCGAGTGCACCGTGCTGACCTGATGCGCGATGACCCGCCCGGGATACACCCGGTGCCGGTTGTCATACCCGTGCAGGGCGAGCAGGGCGTCGACGTCGCGGTAGATCTGCCGTAGCGGCGCACCGTCACGCACCCTGGTGACGATCAGTTCGCGGTATTCAGCGAGATCGCCGATCAGCTGCTCGTGGATTGAGTTGGTGCCCAGGCAGCCGGCGTAGCCGATGTCGGCCATGTACCCGTCGCGGACCGGCGCGCAGTCGAGGATGAAGGGCATGCCCTCCTCCAGCCTGCGGTGGGTGGGGAAAAACTTCAGCGGCGTCCAGAAATTGCGAAACGCGGTGCGGTCGCCGAACGACGCGAACGGCGTATGGAACCAGTCCTGCACTCCTCGATCGACCAGATACTCGCGGATCCGCTGGGCG
>DATFDO010000040.1:0-10686 GCA_035252045.1 Pseudonocardiaceae bacterium | reverse complement strand
TCGTCTACACGACAGCCCGGACAGCACGAAGAATGTCGATTGTGATGGCTACACCAACTACGCGAAAGAGAGTTTCGCGCGGCGGGCCGGATACGGCGCGAAGCGTCACAATCGGAAGGGTGCTGGGCGCCGGGCTGGTGGTGCTGGGCGCGGTGAGCGCCCCGCTGACCGCGCTGTGGCTGCTGCAGCGCCGGCTGATCTACTTCCCGGACACCGCCGTCCCGAGCGCCGCAAGCGTGCTGCCCACGGCGCAGGAAATCACGCTACGCACCGAGGATGGGCTGGTCCTGGGCGCCTGGCAGGTCACCCCCACCGGCGGCGACTGCGGCCTCACCGTACTGGTCATGCCGGGCAACGGCGGCTCGCGGGAAATGCGGGCGCCGCTGGCCCGCAGGCTGGCCGCCAAGGGCTTCGCGGTGCTGCTGCTGGACTACCGCGGCTATGGCGGCAATCCCGGCAGCCCATCGGAGAACGGACTGATCACCGATGCGCGCGCCGCCCGCGCATACCTCGTCGACCACGGGGTGCCGCCGGAACGCTTGATCTACTTCGGGGAGAGCCTCGGTGCGGCGGTAGCGACCCGGCTCGCCGCCGAGCAGCCACCCGCGGCGCTCGTGCTGCGTTCACCGTTCACTGACCTCGCCGCCGTCGGCGCCCGGCACTACCCGCTGCTACCGGTCCGGCTGCTGCTACGGGACCGGTTCCCGGTGACCAAGCTGATCAGCCAGGTCCAGGTGCCGACCGCGGTCGTCTACGGTTCCGCCGACGCGATCGTGCCCCCCGAGCAGAGCGTGGCGGTGGCGGCCGCCGCGGGCGGTCCGGTGCGAACCGTGGAGATACCCGGGGCCGACCACAACGACACCGCACTTCTGGAAGGCAATGAACTGGTCTCTGCTGTGGTCGACTTCGGCCGTGGTCGACTTCGGCCCTAGTCGACCACGCTCGGTCTACCTGAACAACGGTCCCCACTCAAGCATGCAGCCCGGGTCAGAATAACGCTCGGAGGGGCTGCAGCCTTGCGCTGAGGAGTCGTCGCCGCCGGTCGGCCGTCCCTGATCGGCAGCGGCGGCCACGCCGGCAGTCGCCACAATGGCGCCGCTGAGCACAGTAGTAATCGCCACAGAACGAATAATTGATCGTCGCACGACGTCCCCCCAAGATGAAGTTCCGGACACCCCCACCGGTGTATCGAATACGGCCACATAGTGTTACGAAGGGAGCCACATGGGACGAGTCACCGTCGGTGAAGACAACGGCACGCCCGTCAAGCTTTACTACGAAGACCACGGCTCGGGACCGCCCGTGGTCCTGGTCCATGGCTGGCCGCTGTCGGGCCGCTCCTGGGAGCCGCAGGTTCCCGCACTGGTCGACGACGGTTACCGGGTGATCACCTACGACCGCCGCGGATTCGGCGCCTCGTCCCAGCCGTGGGGTGGTTACGACTACCACACCTTCGCCACCGACCTGCACAGACTCATCGAACACCTCGACTTGACGGGTGTGACACTCATCGGCTTCTCGATGGGTGGCGGCGAGGTGGCGCGCTACGTCGGCCGGTACGGCACCGAACGCGTCGCCAAGGCGGTGTTCGCCGCCGCCGTGCCGCCGTACCTGTACAAGTCCGCCGACAACCCCGACGGCGGCATCGACGACGCGGGCCTGACCGGCTTCCACGACGGCATCCGGGCCGACCGCATCGCCTTCGTCGACGGGTTCGTCACCGCGTTCTTCGCGGTGCGCGGCCGCACCGACCTGGTCAGTGAACCGCTACGGCGCTACAACGCCGCCATCGCTGCAGCGGCGTCACCGAAGGGCACACTGGACTGCACCACGGCGTTCACTAAAACCGACTTCCGCGGCGACCTCGACGGGTTCACCATCCCCACCCTGGTAATCCACGGCGATTCCGACGCGATCGTGCCGTTCGAGGTCAGCGGCCGGCGCACCGCCGAGGCCATCGACGGCAGCAAACTGGTCCTCGTCCCTGACGCCCCGCACGGACTCAACGTCACCCACGCCCAAACCTTCAATGCCGAAATCCTGGCATTCCTGCGCAGCTGACTGTTATCGCTTTGACCGCATCCTTCACCGAGCGCACAACCTGGGCCAGCAGGCGCGAGACCCCGCTGCGCGCCTTCCTGCGCACCGAGTCCGGCAGCGCCGCCATCTTGCTGGTCGCCACTCTCATCGCGCTGGCGTGGGCGAACATCGATGTGGCGTCGTATGAGTCGGTGTGGCGGATGCCGCTGTCGATCCGCCTCAGCGGTGCCGGCGTCTCGCTGGGTCTTCGTGACTGGCTCAACAGCGGCCTGATGACGTTCTTCTTCTTCATCATCGGGCTGGAAGCGCGCCGCGAGTTCGACATGGGCGAGTTGCGCGAGCGGCGGCGGGTCGCACTTCCGCTGGTGGCGGGCATCGGCGGGATGGTGATGCCCGTTGCGATCTACCTGGCCGCCAACGCGGGACGCCCGTCGGCACACGGCTGGGGGGTCGCGATGTCGACGGACACCGCCTTCGCGCTGGGCCTGCTCGCCCTGGTCGGGCGGCGCCTGCCGGACACCGTGCGGGCCTTCCTGCTCACAGTGGTCGTCGTCGACGACGTCGTGGCGCTGGCAGTGATCGCGACGGTCTACAGCGGGCACGTGGCGCCGCGGCCGCTGGTCATTGCCCTGGCGATCTTCGGGGTGCTCCTGCTGGTCCGCGCCGGCCGGATCCGGCACGGACTGATCTACCTGCTGCTCGGCGTGGCCGCGTGGGTGGCGCTGTTGTTCTCCGGCGTCGAACCCGTCGTCGTCGGCTTGGTGATGGGGCTGCTGACCTACGCCTACCCGCCCGGGCGCGACGACCTCGAACGCGCGACCGGGCTGTTCCGGCTGTTTCGCGAGCAGCCGACCCCCGAGCTCGCCCGGTCGGCAACCACTGGGCTGTCCGCGGCGCTGTCACCCAACGAACGCTTGGTGCAGCTCTACCACCCGTGGACCAGCTACCTGATCGTGCCGCTGTTCGCCCTGGCCAACGCCGGTATCCCGATCAACGGCGAGTTCCTGTCCCGGGCGTATACCTCGCCGATCACTCTCGGGATCCTGGCCGGGTATGTCGCAGGGAAGCCGGTCGGCATCGCCGGCAGCTCATGGCTGGTCACCCGGCTGAGCCGGGCCCGGCTGCGGCCCCCGGTCGGCTGGGGCGCCATCACCGGTGGTGGCGCGATCGCCGGTATCGGCTTCACCGTGTCGTTGCTGATCGCAACCCTGGCCTTCGACGGCGTCGAGCTGCAGGAGGCCAAGCTCGGTGTGCTGTCCGCGGCGCTGTGCGCATCCGCGTCGGCCTGGGCGGTGTTCGGCATCACCGCGCTGCTGCCGCCACGGTGGCGGATCCGAGCCCTGCTGGGCACCGCGGAACCTCTTGTCGACCTGGTCGAGCCGGTCGACCCGGAGCGCGACCACATCCGCGGCCCGGCCGGGGCATTGGTAACCGTCGTCGAGTACGGCGACTTCGAATGCCCGTACTGCGGTCAGGCCGAACCGGTCATCCGGGAACTGCTCGCCGACTTCGGCGAGGTGCGCTACGTCTGGCGGCACCTGCCGCTGACCGATGTCCACCCGCGCGCGCAACTGGCGGCTGAAGCCGCCGAGGCGGCGGCCGGCCAGGGCGAGTTCTGGCGGATGCACGATCTACTGTTCGATCACCAGCAGGATCTGCGGCCGACCGACCTGATCGGGTACGCAGTCGAGCTCGGCCTCGACGTTGAACGGTTCCGCACTGAGCTGCGCGATCACACCCACGCTGCCCGGGTCGCCGAAGCCGTCGAGTCCGCCAGCCTCAGCGGCGTCTCTGGCACACCCACGTTCTTCATCAACGGGCAGCGGCATTACGGCGCCTACGACCTCGACACCCTCACTGCGGCCGTCGAGACCGCCAAAGCCCGCGCTCTGATCAGCACTACACCGGACAGGCCGTAGCCTCCAGTCCGGTAGACCACCCTTTGCCGTCAACCGAGGAGAATCCTTGGAGCCTTTCCCCGACATCCCGCTCGCGGCGTGGACGGACACCCTCGCGACGGTGCACCGGTTCGCCCAGATCGTGGGCAAGATCCGGTTAGCCGCCAGCCCACGGCGCAACCACTGGTGGAACGTGCCTTTTCACGTCACCGGCCGTGGCATCACCACCCGCCCGATGACCGACGGCGCCACGATCTTCACCATCGACTTCGACTTCCTGGACCACCGGCTCGACATCACCGCGCTCACCGGTGAGCGGTACTCGTTCCCCCTGGCCGGACAGTCGGTCGCCAGCTTCTACGACCGCGTGCAGCGTGGGCTGTCCGCCGTCGGTGTCAGCGTCGCCATCGCTGTTCCCCGACCGTTCGATCTGCCAGACTCAGGGCGGCCATTCGCCGAGGACACCGAGCACGCCACCTACGACCCGGCGGCGGTGACCCGGTACTGGCGAGTGCTCAGCCAGGTCAACCTGCTGCTCGAAGCATTCGCCGCAACCTACTCCGGCAAGACCAGCCCGGTGCACCACTTCTGGCACACGTTCGACATCGCGGTGACCCGATTCGGCGATAGGCATGTCGAGCACTCCGCGGCAACGGACCCCGTCACCCGGGAAGCCTACTCCCGGGACGTCATCAGCTTCGGCTTCTGGTTCGGCGACGACACCTTCCCCGAGCCGGCCTTTTACTCCTACGCCGCCCCGGAACCCACCGGGGTGGCCGACGAGCCGCTGCAGCCCACGGCGGCACGCTGGATCGAGCGCCGCGGCAGCCATCTCGCGGTGCTCCGCTACGACGACGTCCGAACACTGCCCGATCCGCAGACCGCAGTGCTCGGCTTCTACGAAAGCGCCTACCAAGCCGGTGCCCGCCGCGCAGGATGGGACATCAGCCACTGGGCGTGCCCCGGTGGCGTCACCGACCTGACGGCTTCCCAGCTACCTCATGGCGCTCGCCAATCACCGGCCCAACCCCGCAACCGGACGCCCTGAGTCGGGAGTCGGGCAGCAGCGGACCGACGCACCGGGGACTCCCGCCGCGCACGCAACCACGGCACTACGCGTCTGCACAGCGCCAACCCCACCAGACAGCAGATCAACCAGGTGACCAGGAAGACGCTCAGCCAGAACATCAACCAGACGAACACAGACAGCAACCAGAAATCCACGATGGAGCCGTTCACCAAGAAGTTACGATTCCACCGAATACCCGAAATAAGACGCGTAAACCCATAATGCCCAGAACACGCTGCGCACAGCGCTGCCGGGTGGCTGCCGCGGCTTGCGCGCCGCATTCTTATCGTGCGGGCGCGGATGGGGCATGGTTCGAGGAGAAGCCGATGGATGGGGTGGCGCGCAGCCAGCTGCGACGGTGGCGTGACCTGCTGAGCAGTGAGCGCGACGCCGCCGCGTTGTATGCCCGGCTGGCGCAGGCCGAGACCGGTGAGCGTCGCGCCATCTTCGAGGAGTTGGCGGCGATCGAGCGCCGCCATGCCGGGCATTGGGAGAGCAAGCTGCGCGCGGCTGGGGCCCGGATCCCGTCTCCCGGCGGGCCGAGCCTGCGAACCAGACTGATCGGCCTCGCGGCGCGCCGATTGTCCACCGCAGCGGTGCTGCCCTTGATCGAACGTGCGGAACGCGCCGATGCGGGCATGTACGACGACGAGCCCGACGCCGCGCCGGGCATGGCCGCCGATGAACGCCGTCACGCCCGCGCTATCGGCAAGCTCATCGACGGCGCCCGGCCTAGCCCGCAGCAGCAGATCGCGCGCCGCGAACCCTGGCACCGCACCGATCGCTCCGGCAGCCTGCGCGCTGGGGTATTCGGCGTCAGCGACGGGTTGGTGTCCAACACCGCACTGGTGATGGGCTTCGCCGGCTCAGGCTCCTCGCGCAGCGCGATCCTGTTGGCCGGGATCGCGGGCCTACTCGCGGGCGCGTTCTCGATGGCGGCCGGCGAGTACGTGTCGATGTCCAGCCAGCGGGAGATGTACCAGCGGGAGATCGCGCTGGAGGCCCAGGAGGTGGCCGAGAAACCGGAGGAGGAGCGCGCCGAGCTGGTGCTGCTCTACCGCGCCAAGGGCTTGGACCGCGCCGACGCCGAGAAGCTGGCCGACCGCATCATGGCCAATCCGCAGGTGGCCCTGGACACGCTGGCCCGCGAAGAACTCGGCCTGGACCCCGACGAGCTCGGCTCCCCGTGGTCAGCAGCGATCTCCAGCCTGCTGGCCTTCGCGCTGGGGGCCTTCGTGGTGGTATTGCCTTACCTGATCCGGGGTGGCACGGTGGCTCTCCTGGCGGCGATCGGGCTGGCGGTGGCCGCGATGTTCGCCGTCGGCGCCGGCATCGGGATCCTCAACGGCCGCTCCGCCCTGCGCTCCGGAATACGCCAGCTTATCGCCGGGGGCCTCGCCGCCGCTGTCACCTTCGGCGTCGGGCACCTCATCGGCACCGCCGTTTCCTGAGTCGCTGAAGATCAGCCGGACCGCCCTTCCAGCCGTTACCACGCTGAGCCCGATAAGGTATCGAGATGCTGGTCGAGAGACGGCTCGGGAGTCAGTTGGCCCGCTCCGGGTGGGTGTTGGCGAAGCGCGTTCATCGGGTTTACCGGGAAGAGGTCGGCGCGACCGACCAGGCCCTCATGCTGGCTTGGTCGGGTTTCGGTATGACCTTCAGTTTCACTCGTGCGCTCACATTGTGGCTGCGCGCCGGGCACGGCCCCGCGGGCGGCGGGATCGTCATCCGTGGCCGCCATATCCATCACTACAACCTGGGCATCATCCTGCTGACCTTGGTCGGGGCCGTCGCGCTGTGCGGCCTGGAACGTCACCGGCGCCATCCGTTGACCGCCACCGCCTATGGCAGCGGCATCGCGCTCGTCGTCGATGAGTTGGCCCTGCTGATCGACCTGCAGGACGTGTACTGGGCCAAGGACGGGCGGTGGAGTGTCGACGCCGCGGTGGCCACCACCGCCGTTGGTGGGCTGTACCTGGCAGCCGTCCCGTTCTGGCATCGAGCCGCCCGGCAGGTCGTCACCACCTGCGCCGAGGCAGCGAGCGGGCAGCTGTCCACGGCAGCGCTGTGACGCCCCGGGTTTACGTCAGTCTCATCCAATCCAACTTCGGACGCAGCCGCCACGGCAATTTCGAGGCCGTCATCGTCGAGGGCAAGGCGCTGTGGCATTGGACGCGCGACAACTCCACCGATGACTTCGGGTCCTGGAGCCGCGAGCGGCGGGTCACGGGTGAGCACGACGAGGTGGCCGGGCCCGGCTGCATCATCCAATCCGCGTCCGTCCCCGGAACGCACGGCAACTTCGAAGTGGTCGTACCCTTACGACGACCCGGCGGTGTTGCTGAATTGCGCCACTTCTACCGTGACAACAGCGACACCGAACTGCCGTGGATACGCGGGCAACGCATCACCGGCGAACAAGACGACGTGGCCGGGCCCGGCTGCATCATCCAATCCACGCCCCGCATAGGGCAGCACGGCAACTTCGACGTCGTCGTACCCTTACGGCACGCCGACGGCACTGTTGAACTACGCCACTTCTACCGGGATAACAGCGAAGCGTACCTACCCTCACCATTGCGGCAAAGATTGACGATGAGCCTGCACGCTCCCTGGCTGCGCGGGCAACGAATCACCGACGAACGCGACACTGTGGCCGGACCGGGCAGCATCATCCAATCCACCGCCAGTACCGGGCAGCACGGCCGATTCGAAGTCGTGGTACCACTGCAGCTCGACGATGGCGCAATCGAGCTCCGGCATTTCTTCCAGAACAGTACCGACATCTCCGCGCCGTGGACCAAGGCGCAATTCGTCACCCAATCCTGCGCCGGGCTGGGCGGCATCATCCAGTCCAGTTTCGACTCACCGGCCAAGGGAAACCTCGAGGTGCTCGTGGACGAGCACGCCGGCTCAGTCGTGCATTACTGGCACCCGAGCTCCCGAGCCGACGAGGTGTGGATCAGGACTGATCGTTTCACCATCCTCGAGCCGCATCCGCTCCTTGCCCACCGCGCCCAGAAGATAGTTCAACTAACCGGGGAGTTCGATCGCGAGGGTTGGAACGGCAAGGGAACGCCACGGCATGCCTTCAATCGGACCGAGAGCAGGTTCAAGATCATAGGCACGGATTTGGGTGTCTCCTTCGCCCACCGTGACCGACTCTATTTCTTGTTCGGTGACACCTGGCGCGTGGGCCACAGCATCCCGAACGATGATCTCGACTCCATCGCATTCACCACGGACAGGAACGCCGACGACGGCATTGGATTGACATTCCTGCCGCGTCCGCCATTGGTCCCCGGCATCAGCCTGGCCGCCTTCGAGGTGCCGCTCGACGGGATCAGTTGGAACGGCCGGATGTACGCATTCTTCAGTACCGATCACTGGGTGGCGGGAATTTACAACCTGATGGGCAGATCAGTACTGGCCCGGTCGGACAACGATGGCGGTGACTTCAACCTCCTGTACGAGGTGTCACGCTACAAGTTCATCAATGTGTCGGCAATGATCGTGGACGCGCACGAACACGGGCTGCCCGGGGACGGGCCACAGCTCGTCGTATTCGGCAGCGGCCGCTACCGATCGAGCGATGTCTACCTTGCGGTCAAGCCGGCGGCGCAACTCGAGGAACCGGGTGGTTTCTTGTTCTACGCCGGTGGACTTAATAACCCGTACTGGAGCCGTGATGAGGACGACGCAGCCCCGATGTTCGGCGAAGGCTGCGTCGGCGAATTGTCGGTCCGCTGGAACCCGTTGTTGGGCGCCTGGGTGTGCTTGTACAACGCGGACTGGCCGGCGGATAGGTCATCGGCAGGCGGGATAGTGATGCGCTGGTCAAGACGACCTTTCGGACCCTGGTCCAGGGGCGAACTCGTCTTTTCGGTGTACGACGGGCTCGGGAAATTCATGCACCTGCCGGGCGCCGACCATACCCAGGAAGGCTTCGGTTCCGACCGCCGAGCCGATCTGGGTGGGATGTATGGCCCCTACCAGATCCCTCAATACGCGCGGTCCGTCGGCCCTGGTGCGCGGATTTACTTCACCATGTCCACGGCTAATCCATATCAGACCATGTTGATGACGGTCACCATACCGGGACCTCTCGGGTCACGCTGACGGCTTACCCGGCCGCGCCAACCGTAACCGATGCAGCGGGTCGGCGTTGTAGCGGGAGATGGCATTCACGACAAGCCGGCGCTCTGTCCTGATGCTGCTACTAACCCCTGGCCTGGCATTGCTGTCCAGCGGCAACATCCGCGCTACCGCGCAAACCGCCATACCCGCGGAGGCGGCGCGGGGACGGTGGGGACCGGTCTTCGACCTGCCGAACGTCGCGATTCACACGCACGTGTTACCGAATGGAAAGGTGCTGTTCTGGGGACGGCGCAGCCACCCTAACGGCTCGATGCATGAGCAGGGCTGCGCGCCCTATGTCTGGGATCCGAGAACCGGACAACTGACCGCGACGCCCCAGCCTACGCGCGCCGATGGCACGAAAATCAACCTATTCTGCTCGGGACATGCCTTTCTGCCTGATGGCCGGTTGCTGGTCGTGGGTGGGCACCTCACCGATGGCGACGGGCTCGATCAGGCGTGCGTCTATGACTACCGCACCAAGTCCTGGGCAGCCCTTCCGGTGATGAACCAGCGCCGCTGGTATCCCATCACCACCGCGCTACCGGATGGGACCGTACTGGTGTCGTCGGGCAGCTACAAACAAAACGGTAGGGTCGTCCTCAACGATAATCCCCAAATTTGGAATGGGCGCCGATGGACACCGGCCGCCGCCTTCACCGGTCTGCCGCCCTACGGGCGCATCCACGTCGCCCCGAGTGGCCAGGTGCTCGCAATGCCCCATCCGCGTGGACACCACGAGTACAGCCCCGCCGTGATGTACGACACCGGCAAAGTGATCAGTATCGGCGGCAGCAGCGATCACGCTCCCGAGGTCCCCGTTGCAGCGGCAGCAGTCATCGATCAGCGTGCCGGTCGTCCGGCGTGGCGCGACATCGCGGGTATGCACTTCCCGCGCCGCCAGCATAATGCGACGATCCTCGCGGACGGGACGGTCCTGGTGACCGGAGGGACCAGCGGTCCCGGATTCAACGACCTATCACCAGGAAAACCCGTCCATGTTGCCGAGTTGTGGGAGCCGGCGACGGAACAATGGACAGCCCTTGCCGCCGAGGAGGTGGACCGCTGTTACCACTCGACCGCTGTGTTGCTGCCGGACGCGACGGTGCTCAGCGCGGGAGGCGGTGAGTTCGTCGCCGGCAGTCGGCCAAACGATCCTCGGGACAGCCACCGCAACGCGCAGATCTTTCATCCGCCCTATCTGTTTCGCGGCCCGCGCCCGGAGATCCGGTCAGCTCCTGCGGAAGTCACCTACGGCGAAACATTCAGGCTTGCGGTCTCTGGACCGGACGTCGGAAAGATCACCTGGATACGACTTCCGTCGATGGCGCACGCCTTGGACCACAGCCAGCGCATCAATGTTCTCAATTTCCGTCGCCATGACCATGGTGTGATCGTCGACGCGCCCGAGGAGCCACGGACCTGCCTGCCAGGGCACTACATGCTCTTCGCCCTCAGCAAGGCTGGCGTTCCCTCCGTCGCCCGGATCGTGCGGATCGACCTGCCGTGTTGAGTCGAGTGGCTGATCGCACTCCCCGGGCG
>DATFDO010000039.1:0-24594 GCA_035252045.1 Pseudonocardiaceae bacterium | reverse complement strand
GAGGATGGCCGGCGCCTCAACGCCCGGCTGGCTCACCCGCTGTATGGCGAGGTGCTTCGGGCGCGCCTTTCCCCGCTGCGTCTCCGGCAGTCGGCACGTGCCCTAGCCCACGCCCTGGCCGCGGTGGGTGCCCACCGGCGTGAGGACACGCTTCGGCTCGCCGTCTGGAGTCTGGAAGGTGGCAGCTCAATCCAGCCGGATGTGCTGTATTCGGCGGCCACCACTGCTCGGCAACGATACGATTTCCCGCTCGCGGAGCGGTTGGTACGCGCGGCGGTCGGGGCGGGCGCCGGCTTCGAGGCCAGCCTGCTGCTGGGGCAGCTCTGCTGGCTGCAAGGTCGGGCCGAGGAGGCTGACGAGCAGCTCGGCGTGCTCGTGGCGGCCGCCGGCACTGACCCCCAACGGGCACTGCTGGCCGCCACCCGGATCGGCGTGCTCGATATGGCGCTCAAGCAGACCGCCGCCGCCTTGCAGGTCGCCGAAGAGGCCGAAGCCGCCATTCGCGACGCCGGCTGCCGCGACCAACTGACCGCCGAGCGAGCCCGGATCCTGGGCCGTTCGGGACGCCACAGCGAAGCGATCGCGCTGGCGGTGCCGCTGCTGGACCGAGCTTCGGGTCGCGCACTGGTCTCGGCGTGCTTCGCCGCGGGCACCTCGATGGGCGTGGCCGGCCAAGCCACCGGCGCAATCGCCGCCGCCGAGCGTGGTCTCGCCGCGCACCTCCAGCTCACCGGGCCTGCGCTGCCGTTCGGACCGTATCTGCACCAGGTGATCCGGTCCGCCGCGCTGCGTTACGCCGGGCACTTGGTGGAGGCTGCCGCGGTCGCTGACCTGGAGTACGACAAGGCGCTCGAGGAGAGCTCGGTAGAGGCACAGTCGTTCTTTGCGTGCGTGCGGGGGTGGAATGCGCTGGCTGAAGGCCGGGTTGCGGCTGCGGCGCGACTCACCGGGGAAGCTGCCGGAGTCTTCCGCGAGATGAACTGGCCGCTGTGGGTGCGCAACGCCTTGATGATCCGCGCGCACGCGTTGGCCCTGCGGGGTGACGTGCAGGCAGCCCGCGCCGTGCTCGCAGACCTGGATGCGCTCCGGATACCACCGTTGGAAATCTGTGGGCCGGAGGTCCCGCGGGCCCGCGGGTGGACGGAGGTGGCTGCGGGTGACGTCGCTGCGGGTTGCCGGCATCTCCAGGAGGCGGCGACCATGGCACGCCAGTGTGGCGCTTACGCCCTGGAGGCGGCTGCGGTGCACGACCTGGCTCGGCTCGGTCAGGCCGCTACGGCGCTTCCGCGGATTCAGGAGCTGGCTGAGATCGTCGAGGGACCGCTGGCGCCGGCTCGGGTCACCCATGCCACCGCGTTGGTCGCCCAGGACGCTGCCGGTCTCCAAGCGAGCTCGGTGAACTTCGACGCCTGTGGTGCGGTGTTGCTGGCGGCGGAAGCGTCCGCCGATGCAGCCGTGTCCTGGCGGCGCCAGGGTCACCTGCGGCAGGCAGCAGCCGCGCAGCAACGCGCCGCCACGCTGGCCGCTCGCTGCGAGGGTGCCCGCACACCTGCCCTGACCACTGCGGTGCTGGCGCGGACTGCGTTGACCGCCCGGCAGCTGGAAATCGCCCGTCTCGCGGCCGCTGGACTGGCCAACAAGGAGATCGCCGCACGGCTGTGCCTGTCCCACCGCACAGTGGAGAACAACCTGCATGCCGCGTACGAGAAGCTGGGCGTGGCGGGCCGCGACGGGCTCGCGCGCACCCTCGAAGCCACAAACTGAGTGGTCACCACTCTGCCGCGCCGGTGGCAAACCGAGCACTGTTTCTCGGGAATGGAACGGCGAACTGAGGACGGACAATGGCGACGGCGATCAAGCTGAGCATCATCCCGTGTGGGGCGATGCGTGCTGACCTAGCGTGGTTTCTGCTCAAGCCCGGTGTGACTCTCCATCGAGTACAAGACGCGGACGCTGCGGTGGTGTGGTCGGAGGTGCCCACGCACGTAGTGCTCGTCGAGACCCCCGAGGGCAAGCTGCTCTGGGATACCAGCTGCCCGCGGGACTGGGAGCAGCGCTGGATGCCGGGCGGGCTGCAGGACTTCTTTGCCTACGACCTGGTCGGCGAGGACGAGTACTTCGACTCACGACTCAATGCCATGGGTGTTGGCCTCGATGAGATTGACTACGTCGTTCTGTCGCACCTGCACATCGACCACGCCGGCAACGCCGGGCTCTTCCAGAACGCAGGTGCCCGGCTGCTCTGCAGCGATGTGGAAAAGAAGTTCGCATTCGGCTTTGAGGGCCCATGCAGCGGTGGCCACCTTAAGACCGACTACCAAGATTTGTCATTCGAGACGATCGCAGGTGACACCGAGATCTTGCCCGGTGTCACCCTGATCCAGACCCCGGGACATACCCCCGGTTGCATGTCCATGCAAGTCAACCTGCCTGACAGCGGCACCCTGATCTTCACGTCCGATGCGGTGTTCATGGGCGCCAGCTACGGCCCACCGGTGTTCCCGGGCGTGTTGGTGAACAACTTGGAGCAATTCTACGCTTCCGTGGAGAAGCTGCGAGCTATCCAGGGCAAGACGAACGCAACAATGGTGTTCGGGCATGATGCGGACCAGATTCACCAGTTGCGGACGGCTCCAGCGGGTTTTTACACGTAACCGTGCAGTGGAGGTTGTATGCCAATCTACGTCTACCGGTGCGATTGTGGGCTACGTTTCGAGCGACTGGTGGGAATGGATACTCCGGTGCCGGCGTGCCCTAGCTGTGGAGAGAAAACGCACAAGATGCCCGCGATGTTGAGCCTGGGTGCTCAGGCCACTGCGGGCCTGTCACGGGACCATATGCCGCAAACCTGGCGTGGGGTCTACCACGGTGACCGGGAATACGTGACCCGGATGCGGCGACAGTGGGACCGGCGGCAGCAGTTGGAAACCAAATACCCCGAACTAGCCGGTGACACCCGGCCGATCATGGCCCATGAGGGCCGCTACCACAACGCCCCGCTGCGGGCCGGTGAAAGGAGATCGACATGAGCCAGGCAGCGAAACAACGACCGTCGATGAGCGGATTTCACCACTTTGGTGTCACCGTGACCGATGTAGAGGCGAGTGCAGGCTGGTACCAGCGGGTACTGGGGTTGGACCGTATCCCGGTGACGATTCCGCATCACGGCAATGAACAGTCCGGATACGCGGTACTCCTCGCCGACTTCAGCTGCGGAATAATCATAGGCCTTCAGCACAATACGAGGAATGACGGCCGGTCATTCGATGAAGCCCGGACCGGTCTCGACCACGTCAGCATGTCCGTGCCGAGCCGATCAGATCTGGAATCCTGGGCGCAGTGGCTCGACGACTCGACCGTCCCGCACTCCGGGGTGACCGATGTTGACGACCCTATAAAGTACTCTGCCCTGGTTTTCCGTGATCCGGACAATATTCAGTTGGAGTTCATCTTCATGGCCGGTTAATGAGTGAGCAGGAGCAGCTTGCCGGTGGTGCGCCGGCCCTGCAGGTCCCGATGTGCTTGCGCAGCATCGGCGAGTGGGTACCGGCCGCCGATGGTGATCCGCAACGACCCGGCCCGGATCGCGTCGAACACCTCACCGGCGCGCCAGCGCAGCTCCTCGTGGGTGGCGACGTAGTCGGCCAGCTTGGGCCTGGTGAGGAAGATCGAACCGGCCGAATTCAGCCGCTGCGGGTCCACCGGGGGCACTGGCCCGCTGGCCGCACCATAGAGCGCGAGCATCCCGCGGGGTCGCAGCGAGGCGAGGCTGGCGTCGAAGGTGGATGCGCCCACCCCGTCGTAGACAGCGGCGACGCCGTCCCCGCCGGTCAGCCGCCGGACTTCAGCGGCGATGTCGTCGATCTCGGTGTAGCGGATCACCTCCGCGGCCCCGGCCTCCCGTGCGAGCTGTTCCTTCTCGACGGTGGACACCGTGCCGATCACCCGGGCACCCCGGGCGGCAGCCAGCTGGGTGAGCAGTAGTCCCATCCCGCCCGCCGCGGCGTGCACCAGCACCGTCTCGCCGGCTGTCACGGCGTGCACGGATACCGTGAGATAGTGCGCGGTCATGCCCTGGAGCAGGCAACCGGCGGCAATGTCGGTGTCTACCTCCGCGGGCACCGGCACCGCCTGCTCGGCGGGCACCACGGCGAGTTCGGCGTAGCTGCCCGGAGCCGCCGCCCACGCCACCCGGTCTCCCACCGCGATGTCGCCGGCCTCTGCTCCCACCGCGACGACGGTGCCGGCGCCTTCCGAGCCGGGGACGAATGGCAGCCGCATCGGATACGCACCGCTGCGGTGGTAGGTGTCGATGTAGTTGATTCCCGCTGCGGCGACCTCGACGAGGAGCTGGCCGGGGCCGGGTTCTGGATCGGGCGGCTGGGCCAGTTTCAGGACATCGGGTCCGCCGGTTTCGGTCACCTGGATTGCACGCACGGCGCCACCCTATGAGTTACCGGCCAGCATCCGCCTGGCCAGTCCGAGCGGCAGGCAGCCGGAACCGGCCAGGGTGTCATGGAAGTCCCGCAGCTGGCCCGGCCATTGGGTGCGCAGCTGCTCGATCTCCAGGCAGCCGGTCAGGTAGGACGGAGCCTGAGTGGGCCAGGCGCAGTACCGGTCGACTTCGGCCTTGGCGGTGGCGGGCGACAGCGACGCCCGGGTGGCCATGAATTGCTCGGCCTGCGACTGGTCCATGTCCCCGCAGTGCAGTTCGGTGTCCACCACCATCCGGGCCGCCCGGAAAATGCGGGCCTCCAGGTGGGCGAGCTCGTGCGCCGGGTCGGTGAAGTAACCCTGCTCGCGCATCATGCCCTCGGCGTACAGCGCCCAGCCTTCGGCGAAAAAGGCGCTGCGGTGCACCGAACGCACGGCAGCCCCTTTGTCGGACGCCTCGGCCGCCCAGGACAGCTGCCAGTGGTGCCCGGGATAGGTCTCGTGCACGGCGATGGTAGGCAGCTGCGCGCGGGCGTTGGTGCGCAGCCGCTGGGTGACCTGCTCCTCGGTGGCACCCTCTGGGGTGTAGGGCACGAAGAAGTGGCCCAGCCGCGACCGGGTCAACGCCGGTGGTTGCAGGTATGAGGCCACCGCCATGATCGAGCGCTGGTAGGCCGGCGCCGGCACCACCCGGCACTGCTCGCCCTCGGCGAAGGTGACCAGCTCCCGGTCGGCGAGGAAGGCGCGAGCCCGCGCCGTCTCGGCCTCGTACTCCGCGCGCATCGCCTCAACGGTCGGCGGGTGATCGTCTTGGAGAGCCTCCATGGTGGCTCGCCAATCGGCGCTGCCGCCGGGTACTCGGGCAGCGAGTTCCCGCATCTGTGCATCGAGGCCCTCCCATGCCGTGACGCCGCGCCGGTGCAACTCGCCGGCCCCGTAATCGAGCAGCTCACGCTGCCTTAGCAAAGCCGAGTAGAGCTTGTCACCCATCCGCCAGTCGCCGGCGGCACGCGCGGCGAAGTCGGTGAGAAACGCGGTGGTCTGCTCGAAAGCCTCGACCGCGGGCACCGCCGCTTCCGCCAGGCGGGCCCGCAACGCGGGGTCTTGCACCTCGGCGGGCAGCGAGTTACGCAGGAACGCCGGCCCGACCGCGGCCTGCCGCAGCGCCCGGCGGACCAGTCTGGGGGCGGAGAGCTCGGCGTCCAGGTTGTCCCGGCATGCCGCCAGCACCTGGGGAACCTCGGCAAGCCGGGACACCACCCCGTCCACCAGCTCGGGCTCGGGGCGCAGCTGATGCAGAAAGGGTTGGAGCAAGCCGGCGAACACCGGGCTGAGATAGCCCGATGGATCCCGCCGCCAGGCCGGCCAGCCGGCCATCAGCAGCGTTCCCCGCAACGTAGAGACGATGAGGTCCCGGTCGATCCCCGGTGGTCCGGCCTCGAACCGGGCCAACCAGTGCGCGGCCTGCCGCTCACGGCCGTCGAAGGCTGCGGCGCTGAAGTCGCCGAGCCGGTGGGCGTACCCGGCCGCGCCGAGCGAGTCGGCGTGCACCGGATGCTGATCGAAATACCAGTCGAGGTACGAAGGGATCGGGTCGGACATAGGATCCTGGCTCACAGACGCTGAACCTATCGCAATTTCCGGCCTGGTTTGACCGGTGATTGGCGAGCACCCAGCGAAATGGAGTCCGTCGACTGGCCAGCCGGCTGTTGTGCCGGGAACAACATGATCCCGCTGATGACCACGGCACCGCCGATGACGTACCAGACCGTGAGATGTTCGTCGAGAAAGACCACCGCGGTGAGCACGCCGAACATCGGGATGAGGTTCAGGGTCACTCCGGCGAGTCCCGCGGGCACGAAATTGATGACGTAATTGTACAGGAGGTAGCTGCCGACAAACCCCACGCCACCGATCAGAGTAGCCACAAGCCACATACTCAAGTCGACGTTGGCTGGGAACGGTTCCTGGCCCGACAGCCATCGCCATACCGCGAACGGCAAGGCGAATAACGCGCCAAAACCGAACTGGTAGGCGGTCATCGGCAGGGATTGCGCGGTTGCTGCCACCTTGACCGCCAGGATTACATAGACCGCCGCGGCTAGATCGCCTCCGAGTACCAGAAAGTCACCGACATTCAGGTCGCTGGAGACGGTGAAGACTTGCTCGATGAGCAGGACACCGACCAATGTCAGCAGCAGCCCGGTCAGGGCACGTGCGCTCATGCGCTCGTTGAGGAAGATGGCAGCCAGTGCGACGACAAAACATGCTTCGCTCGCGCCGAGGAGGGAAGCTTTGGTGGCTGTGGTGTACATCAGCCCGAAAGCCAGACCAGCGTAAGCGAGGGTGGGTTCGAGCACGCCGAGCATCGCAAGACGGCCTTTGCGCTCAAGTCGGGGGATTCCGCGCACCGCCAGTATCGACCATAAGATCGCCGCTGCTGCCGTCAGCTCGACCAGTAGCAGCGTCAACGGACCGAAACACTCGAGCGCGTATTTCGTTGCTGTGGTTGCGCTGCCCCATCCGATCGCGGCCAGGGTGAGGAGAAGCCGAGCTGACGAGTTGTTCACGACACCAGGATGTTGCTGAACTGCCAGACATCGGCGGGCCGCGCAACACCGAGGAACTCGTCGAAGGGACCAGGACCCGTTTGGGTAGGAGTCCAGTCAGTCGGTAACGACGGACTCGGCCCGAGATAGGGAGAAGCGACCGCGAGCACCTCGCGGTGATCCAGATCGTCGGGCACGCACAACCCCTCAGCAGGGTGTCGCACCAGGTAGAAAACCGCGGCAAGCACAGAAGCCGCGACCTGCAGAGTCGTGGCGTTCTGATGCGGCACCAGTGCGCGGGTTTCCTCGATAGTGAGTTGTGATCCGGTCCACCACCCATTGAAGTCATGGCCTAAAAGAAGGACCCCGAGTTCGTCCATACCGCTGGTGATCTCGTCAGTCATGATGCGCTGCTGTTGTTGTAGCCGGAATCCCTGCATCCAGCACTCATGGAGGGAGGCAATCGCAGCGTCAGTGGGTAGATAGGCGTAATGCACCGTCGGTCGGTAGGTGACCACGCCATCGCTGCGGACTGTCAGGTGGTCGCTGATCGTGAACGCTTCACCGTGCCGGATGAGCAGACCGAGGATCGGTCCAGAAGAAGGCACCCAAGACCGCACCCAGGTTGTCATGCCCGGCTGCGCGAGGCATATTTGATTCCCCGGACCGTTGTGGTGGACCACTGCATTGGGCGGCAGCGCCTTCTCGTGAGTTCCCCACCCAAGCTCGGCCGGGGCGACCCCCTCCTCGTAGAAGCCCTCAACCGACCAGGTGTTGACGAACTCGCCCACTTCCTTCGGACGATCGCCGATCTGGGTGTCACGTTCGGAGATGTGAATGACCTTAGTTCGGGTCTCCATCGCCACTAGCGCATAGTCGGCCTCGTGCAGTGCCCGCTCGAGGCGCTCCTGCCGTCCCGCGGTCAGCGGTCGGGGAAGGCGGCTGGGTGAGGTGAGCATTGCCGTGGCGAGATCCTCTAAGGCAACCTTCGTCCAGTGGCTCACCAATCCCGGATTCGCGCCATGCTCCACGATGGCGGTAGGTCCCCGATCTGACCATCGGGCGGCCATCTTCCGCAGCGAAAGGTGCCGAGCGTAGAGCGTTCGCTCGGTCGGATGCCTGTTGCCCATGCCGGCGTAGGGATCCCATTGCTCAACCGACGTGTCGACGTAGAGCACTCCGCGGTCATGGCACCAGGAAATGATGTCCTCGGCGCCGATGTTCCAGCTGAGGTTGATGAGCATGTCACCGGCTCCGAGGTACTCACCGAGCGTCGAGGCGAGATTATCAGGGGTGATTCTGCGCTGGACGTAATGTGCCCCGACGGCCAGGGTATCGGCAATCCGGTCGCGTAGATCATCGAAGTCCATCACAGTGAGTCTGTCGAAGGACATGTCTACGTGTCGCAACAGAAGTGGCTGTAGGCACTGGGAGACCGAGCCGCAGCCGAGCAGTAGTATTCGTCCGCCGAAGTTGATTCTCCGGGTGAGCGTCATGGTCATTCTCCGATGCAGTAGGTGGGCAGCGGCGGAAAGCCATTAAAACCTGACGATGAATAGCTCGCCGTGTAGGCGCCGGCGCAGAGGAAATCGATCGTATCGCCTGTGTCAAGAGCCAGCGGTAGTGTGTACTTCGTTTTCCGATAGATGACGTCCACGCTGTCACAGGTGGGCCCCGCCAGTATGACCGGCTTAGCCGGTCCTGTGTGGTGGGTGGCCAGCCGGTAGAGGATTGCTTCGCCCTCGGTCTCCGCAAGCCCCCCGAACCTGCCCGCATCGACGTAAACCCATCGATCCCCGCCTTCGCTGGGATAACGCACTGAGATGACTTGAGTTCGTAATACGCCTGCCTCGGCGGTGAGATACCGGCCAGGCTCGGAGATGATCTTCGGTCGGTCGCGGGCCCCGAACCAACGATCGAGCGCGGCGCTAATTACTTCGCCGTACCGGCTGATGGGCGGAACGTTTTCGATGTAGTGCGCTGGATAGCCGCCGCCGATGTTCAGCATTGCGAGTTCGATCCCGGCCAGTTTGAGATCGGTGAAAACCTGCGCCGCGCACGCGATGCTCGCTTCCCACCGGGATGGGTCGGTCTGCTGCGATCCCACGTGGAAAGATAACCCGTGCGGATTCAGACCGAGCTTGGCGGCCTTTTGTAGCAGGTCGATCGCAAACTCGGGGCAGCACCCGAACTTATCGCTCAGCGGCCAACGGGCGCCGGCGCCGCCGGCGAGCAACCGGCAGAAAACCGACGAGCCGGGAGCCGCCTTCGCCAGCTTCTCCATCTCGCAGACATTGTCGAAAGCGAACATTCGTATGCCCCTGTGGTAGGCATAGGCGATGTCAGATTCTTTCTTGATGGTATTGCCGTAGGATAGCGATTCCGGTGCTACGCCCTGTTCGAAGCAAAGATCGATCTCGGCGGGACTGGCCACATCGAAGCACGCGCCGTTGTCCGCCAACACGCGGATAACGGCCGGTTCTGGGCACGCTTTGACTGCGTAGTGTGGAATAGCGAACGGCATTGCTGCAAGGATCTCGCGGTACCGTTGCGCCACCACGGCAAGGTCGAGCACCAGGCACGGTGTCCGCGGGTTGTGCTCCGCGAAAAAATGCGCAGCCCGCCAGCTTATCACGTTTCTCATGACACCGCTGCCTCCTCGATGTTGGGGATGAGCACCTGGGTGCGCGAACCTCGGCTATTGCC
The DNA here is from genome assembly GCA_035252045.1 of Pseudonocardiaceae bacterium. GTDB lineage: Bacteria > Actinomycetota > Actinomycetes > Mycobacteriales > Pseudonocardiaceae. The sequence goes on along the minus strand of DATFDO010000039.1, from coordinate 14,905 downwards.
GGCGGTGGCGGCGATCAGGACAGCGGCGGCGAGGATGCTAACCCTGCCGATTGCCTGGAGCGCGCCGAGTCGCTCACCGAGGACCAGGGCGCCGAGCGTGGCGGCAGTGAGCGCCTCGAAGGTCATGACGACGGCGGTGCAGCCGGCACCGATCCTGGCCAGCGCAGGGAAGGTGAGCCAGCACGCGACGGCGGTCGCCAGGCCGTAGCCGAGCAGCACCGACCAGTGCCCCGCCACGATCAGTACCGAGCGCGGCCGGCGCCGCGCCGCGGACGTCAATTCATCCGGCCCCAGTACTGAGCCCGTCGGATCGTGTGGATTGGAGATGAGCACCACCTGGGCGAGCGCCAGCGCCGCATCGAGCTGTTGGACGCTGTGACCGCATCCGGAAGTCGATCCGAAGCCACGACCAGGGAATGCGCGCAGGTAATCGGTGTAGACCGGCAGCGATATGGCGACCGCCCGCGGACCGAGCGTGCGGCCCATCGCCCAGCTGGCTTCGCTGACGGTGCGGCTGGTCAGCAGCTCATCAGCATCCACTCCCAGCGTCGTCGCGTACACCTCGCGCAGCCGCTGTGCGGCGTCATAGGGATGCATCTGCAAATGCCCCGGCTCGACGCAGCGCAGTGCATTCAGCGCAGCCGGGGCCGGCTCGTACCAGTTCACAGAAGTGCTCAGATCGATCGCTGCCCCGCGAGCCGGATCACCGCCTTGAGCCCCGAAGTCGCCTGCCGCCCACATGGCGCGGTCCTTTCGTCACTGCTGAGAAAACAGACGATGAGGTGTGATCTGTGCGGCAGCTATGCCTGCGGTGACAGCGCAGCTGTTCTATCCAGCACAGCTCGGTCGCCCGGCCCGTCGGCCGGCGATTCATGATCACCACTTGATCGACGTACGCTCCACATGCTGGCGTGACACCGAACGAGGGCCGGGTGCCGACGGCGAGTTTCTCTCACACCCGCCGGATACCAACACGATCAGTCTCCGGACTTGCCGGGGATTCACCCTGGCTGCCCCGTGTTCTGCCCGGGCTCTGGATTGGAGCTGGTCACCGTGCCGGTGCGGCTGCCCGAACCTGTTCCGGGTGGGTAGCCGACTTCGTCGAACTGGTGTCCGCCTGGCAGCTCTTGGGCTGTGGATGAATATTGATGCAGGCGGTCTTGCCGGTGCTGGCGTCCGTGCCCGGCTTCGGACTCCTGCCCGACGAGTTGGGTGCGGGCTGGTTCGGTTGGCTGTTGGTAGCCGAGTCGTCGTTCGCGGCGAGTCCGGGTTTGGGGGCACCTTGACCGTTCGCCTGGGTGGGCTGTTCGGGCTGGTTCGGCTTGGCCTTTCGGATGATTCGCCCAGGGAACGGGTCCGGTAGACCGGCGGCCTTGCTCACGTCCTGAGCCTTCTGCCGCTTTCCCCGCCAACCGGCGTTGGCGAGATGCGTCCTTGCGCTGTCACGGTCCTTCTCGGCGGCCGTCGCGTCATTTTCGGCGGTGATAGCAGCCCGGCTGGACCGGTCGAAGAGCGCGCTCGCTGTGCTCAGCTTGCTGCGGGAGTCGAGTGCTTCCTTGTTCGCGGTATCAGCGGCGGCCTTGACGGCCGGATCTACCGGCGTGGTCGGGTCCATCGGAGGTTTGTTGGGGACGGGCGGCTTGTTCGGGTTGACCGGCGGTTTGGGTTCCTGGTTGACCCGGGGGTTGGGATTGGGCCCGGGGTTCGGCTTGGGGTCGGTTGGACGACGCGGATAACGGGGCGCCGGTTGTGAATGTCGATGACGGTGCGTCGTTCGACAACCTGGGGAGTGGGTTGCACGATCGTGACTGTTTGGGGCGTATAGCCGCTCCACGCTGAACCAATGGTGGCCGCCTGGCTGATGTCTGGAGCCTTGCTCAGCGGGTTGCCGCTGAAGCATTTCACCGTCGGCTCGCCGTGGCTGTCGACCAACACCGCCGTGCCGGCCTGCAACACCGCTGGATAGGTGGTGAGCTCGCCGTCGGTGTAGCCATGGTTGGTCACCGTGGTGTCCGCGCGCAGAAGCACCGGCGACAGGCTGGCTACGAAGGTGGGGATATCGGCTGAGGTGATGCCCAGCGCGGTCGCCCACTCGGCCGCCTCGGCTCCCAGGTTCGAGATCAGTGACCGGGTGTCACAACTGGCGGTATCCCCAGCCTGGCCGTACAGCCCGTTGGTGTCCCCGGGCAGGACGCCACCGGCGCGCACCGGCGCGCACCGGCGCGCACCGGCGCTATCGAGGCATCGTCGCGCCCCACTGTCGCCATGAATGCATCGGTTCCCGCCGACGAGGTCGGCTCCAGGCGCACCTGCGCCTGGAGCGGCTCCGGTTGGGGTGCTGACATTTGGCGACAGGCTGGTGCAACCAGCTACGGCAGTGAGGCCGGCCGCTACGGCGGCCAACGTCATGTTGATCTTTATCCGGGTGGTGGGCTTGCGCCGCCATGCCACGGACGTCTGTGAGGTGGGCTCGCCTGGCCGGCTCACAGGCCCCGTGGGCAGCCCGGTCGTGCTATTCCATTCTGGGGGTCCAGTATCCCGGAACGGCTGTATGCGGATAGCGGGTGTCGGTGGGGGCACCGTTCTGAGAAGTGACTCATCGCTGCTGTCCATTTCTGAATCACCGACGCAGTGCGGGTGGATTTTCGGTCCGAAATATCCGATCTCATTTCGAAGTATTTGCCCTAGTCGGACCTCGCGGGAAATAGATTGACGGCAACGCTTTAACGAGAGCTACCGTGCAATTCCCTGTTGTTGAAGTAGGGTGGTTTTATTGCGGGGCCAGGCCGAGCTGACGCAGGAGACCGAGGTAGTCGAGCTGGCCCCAGCGGTCCACGATGCGCTCCCCGTCGATCCGCCAGATATTGATGCCGTCGAGCACGAGGGTGCGTCCGGTCGGCGACGCGCTCAGCAAGACGCCGGTGTGGGTGCCGCTGGCGGTGAACCGCTCGACGACGATGTCGTCCTCTGCGATGAGCTGGTGCACGTCGGAGTGCCAGTCCGGAGCGGCCTCCCGGAACATCACGGCCGCCTGGCGCATGCCCTCGTGGGACCCGGGCGCTCCCGGGAATGGCGAGTCGTGGTTGACGAAACGCGGGTCGAGGTAGCGGTCGACGGCATCGAGCTCGCCCCTGGTGAACAGCGCCTGGATGAAAGCGTCGACGATGTGCTTGTTGCGGGTGTGCAGGTCAGTGGTCATGGCGTCGATGGGGGATTCGTGACCGGCCGCCGCCCACCCCAGAAAGCTGGGGTTCCCTGACCCGACGTGCGCCGAGGACACTCACGCCATGAGCGCCAGGGCAAGCAAGATCCGTGCCGAGCAAGACCTGGTAAGGCACTGTCACGCGGGTCTGGACGTCGACGCCCTGCACGTGCAGGTCTTGCGGGGGCTGCGGCGGCTGATGCCGCTGGATGCGGTGTTCTTCGCTACCGCGGATCCGGCGACGCTGCTGTTCACCGGCGCCTACGCCGAGGAGCCGCTGGCCGGGGCAACCGTGCTGCTGATGGACAACGAGTTCGGCGCACGCGACGTGAACAAGTTCACCACGCTGGCAACCTCGACGACACCGGTGGCCACGCTCGACGCCGCCACCCGAGGAGAGCGACTGGACAGTCCACGCTACCGCGACATCATGCGACCGATCGGGCTAGGCGACGAGATGCGCGCGGCGCTGACCGTCGGCAGCGAGTGCTGGGGTTACCTCTGCCTGCACCGCGCGGATGGCCCGCTCGGCTTTACCCAGGCAGAAGCCGACCAACTCGCCAGGGTCAGCCCGCACATCGCGCGGGGTTTACGTCAGGCGGTGCTTCTACACAGCGCCTCATCGGCGGATGGCGTGGGCCCTGGGGTAGTCCTGGTGACAGACGATCTGAACTTGCTCGCGGCGACGCCGGACGCCGAGCACCTGATGGGCCTGATCGAGCCGGCCGAGGCGAGTCACCTGCCGCTGCCGGCGCCGGTATGTATCGTCGTCGCGGCTCTTCGCGCCGCGGAGCGCGGGATCGCCACACCAGGCATGCTGCCCACCACCCGGGTCCGCACCAGAACCGGGTCCTGGCTGCGCCTGCATGCCTCCCGGCTGCGCGGGCAGGCCGGCGAGGGCCCTGTCTCGGTCATACTGGAACCGGCCGAGCCGAAGGCCACCGCCTCGTTGCTGCTGGCCGCGCACGGATTGAGCCCGCGCGAGCGCGAGGTGGCCGCCTGCGTGCTCCGCGGCGAGTCGACCAGGGCGATCTGCGAGACCCTGCACATCTCCGTGCATACGGTCCAGGACTACCTGAAGGCGATCTTCGACAAGATCGGGGTGCGCAGCCGACGCGAGCTGGTTGGCCGGATGCTCAGCGCGCGTGGCGACCACTGAGGTTCAGCGGCAACGGCTCAACTGGAGCGGCCTTCGGTGACCTAGGCACCGCCGGGTGCGGCGTAATTGAGAGTGAGGCCGACTGCGCCGTCGGGCGCACCCTAGGCGCGGGTCGGGTTGTGCGTGAAGATCACCTGGCCGGCGTCCTCACGGGCGAAGACCGGATCCACCGGAGCCAGGCTGCGATCGGCCATGATCCACGACGCCAGCCGCAGGTACCCCGGGCGGCGTCCACCGAGCGACCGGCCAGTCCTGGACCCCGAGGGCGAACGCGAAACCGTCTTCCCAGCCGCCGGCGGGACCGAAGCCGACGTCGTAGTTGCGCTGCGGCCAGCCACGGGGGTCACTGTCGGAGTCGGCGGGCATCGCGGTAGCGGGTAGCTGGTCCATGTCATGACGATCCTTCCCACGATGTGGCCGACCGATGAGAGCGGCGAACTGCTCGCGAGTCCTGCGGTAGTGATTCGCGTCGACGAGCTGACCGGCTACCTGGGCCCGGTCGGTGCACTGCAGGACCTCGACTGCCAAGGATCCGTAGGAGTTCAGGCGGCCGGATCGTGCGACTGGTACATCCCCGATGCTGGTGCTGATGCGACGCTGGTACCGACATACCTCGCCGCCCATAACGGGGGCAGCCCGGCAAAGCGAGGGATGCCCGAGCCGATCCCAGTACCAGGCAGGCAGGTACAGCAGCGGCACGTTCGCGCCCAGCGCCTGGCAGGCGTCCAGGAAGCCGCGAATCCCGGTGACGGTCAGGGTAGGAGTGCGACCATCGGCAGCGAGTGCTTCGGCGTCGAGCATGCCGGGTACGGCGGTGCTGCGCAGCGACTCGGCGAATACCTTCGCCTGGATATCCTCGTTGCCCGGATGCAGGTAGTGGTACCCCAGGCACAGTAGCCCGGCGGCACGTCCCCTGCGCAGGAAGTCCGTCGACCCCGCCGCCAGGTATGACCCGTCAGAGCCCTCGGACACCTTGACGGCCATGAAATCGAAACCCTCGCGGTGGATTTCCTCGATGCGTATCCCGCCTTGGAAACGCGGGTGGAGGTCCACCCGTAGATGCCCATGGCGACCTCCGTCAGCGGGTCACCTGCACGCACCGGTGCGGGCCGAGCTTAGGTTGTGCCTGCGCCGGCAAGCGGGCGGGTGCCACCTACCGTGACGGCGGGTTCCCCGCCACGTGCTCGGCAGCCCGTCCACAGCGCAGCCATTGCCACCACCACCGAGGTGGCACCGAGCACATGCAAGGAAACCAGCGCTTCGGGCACCCCGGTGAGATACTGCACGGCGCCCAGCGCGCCCTGCGCGAGCACAACCAGGATCAACACCACATAGCGGCGCCAGGTAGCGGCGGGCAGGTCCATGGCTCGCAGGGCGAAACCCAAGCCGGTGAGCAACCCGAGGAACCCGACGAGCAGGTCGGCATGCAGTTGCGCCAGCGCGGCAACACTGACGGCGAGACGTGGAGTGGCGGCGTTTCCGGCGTGCGGACCGGCCGATGTCACCAACGTCCCCGCGATCAGCAAGGCCGCCAGCACCACGGTGCTGGTGAACAGCAAGCTGCGCAGCGGTCCAGGCAGGTACCAGCGCGGCGGCGCATCACCCTCTGTGACCGCGGCGACCAGCAGCACCGCCAGCCACACCAGCACCATCGAGAGCAGGAAATGCGCCGCAACGGTCCACCAGGCCAGCCCGGCCAGAACGGTGATCCCGCCGAGGACGGCCTGCACCACGACACCGGCCGGCATCGCCGTGGCGAGCAGGATTAGCCGGCGGCGCCGGGGCCACACCATCAGCGCGACGACCAGGCACGCCAGCCCGACCAGACCGACCAGCCCGGTGAGCAACCGGTTGCCGAACTCGATCCACTGATGCAGCCCGGCGACTTCGGGGTGCGGCTGCGGCACCAGGCTGCCCGGAAAGCACTGCGGCCAGGTCGGGCACCCCAACCCCGACCCGGTGACCCGCACCACCGAACCGGTCACCGCGATACCCGCCTGGGTGATCACGGCAGCGATCGCGGTCATCCGCATCAGGGCGGGGAGGGTGCGGTTCGAGGTCGGTGCGGCGGCCACAGCACCGATCGTAGGCGCCTGCTGCTCGGCGGTTCGTGGCCACCGAGATCGACTTCGACTCCACCATCGTCGCTGGCAGCGCTGAACTCGTCGGCGCGGTGCTCGCCGGGCCGGGCCTTGAAACCTGGCAGGCCAACCCGGGTGATTTTCTCGCTCACGGTGGGGACACCGTCAACCCACGACAGGCTCAGGACAGGCGCAGGGTGCGGGCGGCGAGGACGCCGGCGGCGGCGGCCCAGGCCACGAGGATGCCCACGGCGGCCCATGGGGTGATACCGGTGACCAGGGCGGTGCGGAGGCCCTCGGCCAGCGCGCCGGAGGGCAGCGCGGCGGCGATTGCGGACAGCGGCCCGGGCAAGGCGTGCACGGACAGCACGATGCCCCCCGCCACCACCAGCGCAAGCCAGACCATGTTCGCCACCGCGAGCACCACCTCGGCCCGCAGCGTGCCCCCGAGTAGCACGCCGAGAGCGCCGAACGCGGCGGTTCCGGCGAGGATCAGCATCGCCGCAGGAGCAAGACCGGGCGGCGACACATGCCAGCCCAGGGCGAAGGCAACCGCACCGAGTACCACCAACTGCACCAGCACCACGCCGAGCACCGCGAGCAACCGGCCGGCGACCAATGACCAGCGCGGCAGCGAGGTGGCGGCCAACCGTTTGAGCACCCCGTAACGGCGATCGAAGCCCAGCGCGATGGCCTGCCCGGTGAATGCGGTCGACATGACGGCCAGCGCCAGGATGCGCGGGGTGACGTTGTCCACCCTCGGGTTGGGCACCGAGACCACGTTGAGCACGGTGAGCCCGACGAGAAGTCCCAGTGGAATCAGCAGGGTAAGCAACACCTGCTCGCCGTTGCGCAAGGTGAGGACGAACTCGGTACGAGCTTGGGTGAGCAGCATCCGCGACAGCCGGCCACGGCCGGGTGCGGGCGCGAAAGTACCGGGGGAGAAGGGGGTCACGATCGCAGGTCCCGACCGGTAAGTTCGAGGAACACGTCCTCCAGGCTGCGCCGGCTCACGCGCAGATCTTCAGCGAATACGCCCTGCTGGGCGCACCACGCCGTGACCGTGGCCATCACCTGAGGGTCGACCAGGCCGTCGACGAGGTACTCACCGGACCGTGGTTCGCTGGCCGAGCAGTCCTGGGGCAGGACGGTGGCCAGCGGGCGCAGATCCAGCCCCGGACGGGCTCGGAAGCGCAGTTGCCGCTGCGTCGTGCTGGACGACGTCAGTTCAGCGGGGCTGCCCATCGCCACCACCCGGCCACGATCAATGATCACTACCTGATCGGCGAGCGCCTCGGCTTCCTCCATCAGGTGCGTGGTGAACAGCACGCTGACGCCGTCCGCACGCAGGCTGGCGATAATGTCCCAGACCAGCCGCCGCGCCTGCGGGTCCATGCCGGCGGTGGGCTCGTCGAGGAACACCACCTCCGGCCGCCCGACCAGCGCGCACGCGAGCGCAAGCCGTTGCTGCTGGCCACCGGACAGCCGTTTGTAGGGCACCCGGGCCACGCCCGCGAGCCCGAGGACGTCGAGCAGCCATCCGACGTCCAGCGGTCGCGCCGAGCAGACCGCGACCAGCCCCAGCATTTCCGCGGCGCGCACGCCTGGGTAGGCGCCACCGCCCTGCGGCATCACCCCCATCCGGGGCCGCAGCGCGGCGCTGTCGGCGATCGGGTCGAGCCCCAGCACGCGGACCACGCCGGCATCCGGGCGCAGGAACCCCTCGCACACCTCGACGGTGGTGGTCTTGCCGGCACCATTGGGACCCAGCAACGCCAACACCATCGCCGGCTGCACCTGTAGGTCGAGCCCGTCCACGGCGCGGACCGGACCGAAGCTGCGGACCAGGCCGCAGACCTCGACAGCAGCCGACGACGCGGGCGGGGTCACGTCTCCAAAGCCTAGGTTGCGCGCGCGGATCACGGTGCGCGGGCCCGCAGCACCCCGGACACCGGTGGCGTGCGGCCGCGGATCGCCAGCAGTGGCACGACCAGGCAGACTGCCGCCGCGATCATCGCCGACGGCAGTACCCAGGCCCGGAACAGGAAGTCCGCGCCGGTCGGTGCCACGACGACGGCGAGGACCGCGCAGGCCGCGGTTGCCGTGATGCGAAACGCCGGGTGGGTAGCCGACGCCGCCAGCGGGATCACCGCCCACAGCAGGTACCAGGGATGGACCACCGGACCCAGCAGAACCACGGCACCCAGGCCCATCCCGATGCCGGCCAGCGGCGCGAGGCGGCCCTGCCAGCAGCGCCATAACAGCAGCACGCAGACTCCACCGGCGCCGGCCAGCCCGGTGAGCCGGACCAGCGCAAGGACCGACGTGGTGTGGTCGCCCAACCCCAGCTGGCTGCCGATCACTCCCGCGAGCAAACCCAGCTCGGTCACCGCGGACATCCAGCTGCGCACCACGTTGGGCGTGCCTAGCGCGCCGGTCCAGCCGAAGCCGAGGCCGGTGCCGAGCCCGATCGCCACCGTGGTGGCCGCGGCGACTCCGCCGACCACTGCCGTGGCCCATCCGGCATCGCGCAGCCGGCCGCCTCGCGCCCGGGCGCACCACACCACGACGAAACCGAGGGCCAGCGCGGCGGGAACCTTCACCTGTGCCGCGGCCGTGATCAGTGCTGTCCCACCGAGGGTGGCCGGGCCCGTCGCCGGCTGACGCAATACCAGTTCCAGCCCGACCAGCATCAGGCCGATCATCAACGCCTCGTTGTGCACTCCGCTGACGAGATGGAACAGCACCAGCGGGTTTGCCGCACCGAGCCACAGCGCGAAGACCGGCGACACCCCCATCCGGCGGGCCAACCGGGGCAGCGACCAGACGATCATCGCCAGGCCGGCGACGGCGAGGGTGCGGTGCAGCAGCACGCCGAGCACGACGTCGTCGCCGGCGATCCAGTCGATCGGCCGGCCCAGGGTAAGGAACAGCGGGCCGTACGGCGCCGGCGTATTGCGCCAGATCGTGGGGATTCCCCGGACCAGGGGGTGATCTACTCCCAGCGCTTCGGCCGGGCCGAGCACGTAAGGGTCCAAGCCGCGATTGACCATGGCGCTTTGTGCCAGGTAGCTGTACACGTCGCGGCTGAACATCGGTGGCGCGACCATCAACGGCGCTGCCCACAGCAGCATCAGGCGGTTCAGCTGGCCCCGCGAGAGCAGCCGGGTACGGCCGGGTTTGACCAGCGCTCCGAGCCACAGCCAGGCCAGCACCACCATGGCGATGCCGGTGTAGGCCACGGCCAGCGAGGCGGTGGGCATCCGCGGGAACAGACCGAACACCAGGTGGCCGACCACCGGGTTGCCCAGCACCGGCGCTGTCCCGGCACCGAGGGAACCCAGCCCCATCAGCAGTGCGCCGACGGTGCCGAACCGGCGGATCGTGTCGAGCTGCCGAGTTTCGGTCGGATCCAGGCCAGTCTCGCGAAGCTTCCCGGCCACCACGCCGCGAAGGGTAACCGAGCCTCGCGGGCTAGCTGCTGCCGGCAAGCTCGTGGTAGGTCCGCCGGACGCCTGCGTCGATGCGCGTGGCCGGTACCCAGTTGAGCTCGGCCGCTGCTCTGGCGCAGTCCAGCGCAACATGCCGTGACTCACCTGCCCGTGCCGGTGCGAACGCCGGCTCGATCGCTGTTGCGGCGGCGGCGTTGATCGCGTCGAGGAGATCGACGACAGAAGTCGCGGTGCCAGTCCCGATGTTGAACAGCGCTTCGTCACCGGGATAGCCGGTGGCAGCGAGGAAAGCCTCGACGACGTCGGCAACGTAGACGTAGTCGCGGGTCTGCTTACCGTCGCCGAAGATGGTGGGAACCTGCCCGCGCGCCACCCGGTCGCAGAAGATGGCCACGACACCGGCTTCGCCGTGGGGGTCTTGCCGGGGCCCGTACACGTTTCCCAGCCGAAGCGCGACATGGCGCGTGGCGTGCAGCCGGTTGAACAACATGAGGTATTGCTCAGCGCAGTACTTGGAGATTCCGTACGGGGCGAGTGTCGCGGGTGGGCAGGTCTCCGGCGTGGGCAAGGCAGCCTCGTCGCCGTACATCGCACCCCCGGTGCTGGCCAGGATCAGGCGCGCCCCCGCGGCGGTGGCCGCGCCGAGCAGGTTCAGCGTCCCCACGACGTTGGTGGTGGCATCGGCCGCGGGATCAGCCACGGAGCAGCGCACGCTGATCTGAGCGGCCAGGTGGTAGATCACGTCCGGCCGGTAGCCGATCACGACATCGGTGACCGCACTGGCGTCGACGACATCGGCGACGTGCAAAGCAACGCCGCCGGGGACCCGGTCGCGGTGCCCGCTGGACAGGTCGTCCAGCACGGCGACGCGATGACCGCCGGCGATCAGCCGGTCGACAAGATGTGAGCCGATGAACCCGGCGCCGCCGGTGACAAGAGCGCGCATGCCGGGGCACCTTAGTAGGCGAGATCCGGCTCTATACAAAGATGTTCGAACAGCTCCAGCAGTCAGCTGTGTACGGTGCCGAGGCCAGGGCATTGGTAAATCAGCGCGATCGCCGACTTAGCCGGCGACTGGGGTGATGCCACCCGATGACTCCCGTGTCCGTGCTACCTTCCTGCCCCACACGCGGCCGCCGTCGAGTGCGGGAGGAGCCTGTGATCACCGAGCCGCTCGTTTACGTCCCAGCTCACCCCCGCGTTGCCGGCGATATCAGGGACATCGGTGTCGAGCTTCGCGCTACGCGCGATGGCGACCTGGTCGGCCTCGCGTTTTCCAGCCTGGACGGCCTGGTCGCTTCGTTGGGTGACTACCAGCCCTGGGTGGCGATGGAGCGCGACAGGTTCACGGCGTTCGTAGGCGCGGCCGGTGCGCCGTTCGTGTGCGTGGACCCCACGCTGGAGATGGTCCAGCGCTGGAGCGCCACCGACGTCGGGCGGCTTGCCCGGGACGACGCGTGAGCGGCGACTTCCAGGTGGTGCTCGAGTCGCTGAAGGCGATGAGCGGCAGCTTCCGCACCGAGGGCGACGCGTACACGAGCATCAAACCGAAGCTGACACCACCGATTGCCGACTCCGGAGATGCGAGCCTGAACAGCATCATGGGCGTCGTCATGGAATGCCTTGACGTGTTGCACACCAAGATGGGTGAGGCGATCGCGGAGCACGCCCAGAAACTGCAGGCAAGCCACGACACGTACGAACGTCATGACATCGACAACCGCGCGCTGTTCGACGATCTCATGCCCGAGGAATAGCGGCGTGACGACGAGCTGGGTCGGCGGGAACATCGCAGGTTTGCACACCATGGCCGCCACGACTGAGGCGGCGCCGGCGGCCATGCGCGACGTGGTGCACGCGCTGAGTGCCAAGGTGGACGACCTGGTCGATGCGGCCGGCTGGTCCGGCGGCGCCGCCGACGCCTTCCGGAAGCGCTGGACCGCTGACTCGATCTCCGCGGGATCGCTGGCTGATGTGGTCGGACATGTCGGTGGGGTGCTGGGCGACCTCGCCACCAATCTCGACAAGGTCAACATGACGCTGTACAACGCGGCGTACGAAGCGACCAAAGCCGGCGCGCCGGTCGGCCCGGACGGCAGACCCGGCACGATCGTGTCCCCGGCGAGTGCGCCGCCGGGTCCAGCGGTGACAGCCCTGCAGACCTACTGTGACGAGTACGACGCGGCGATGCAGCTGGCCCGAGGCTTCCGGCTGGACGCGGCCAGCAAACTGTCCGACATCTATGACCAGATCAGTTACCAGCCTGGCCATCAGAACAACCCGGACCAGTGGGTCACCCTCGGTGACTACCTGCGCGGTCTGTATGCGATTCCCGACGACAAGGGCCGCGCCACCCGCGCGCGGTTGGCGGGCATGGACGAGCGGATCAAGCAAGCCCGCCGCGATCTCAAGGCAGCGAAACAGGCGTACGCGGCCAAGGGCCTGAAGTTGCCCAAGGGCAATGCCGCCAGCGCCGCACACAAGGGGGTCTTCGCTGAGTTCAGGCAACTCAAGGCCGACCTGGACAGTGCGGAGAGCCTGGAGCGCAAACTGCCGTTGAGCGCGGAACTCAACACCAAGCTCAGTGATATCGGCAAGGCGATCCCGGAGATCGGCAAGGTCACGTCCAAGCTCCCGGACTTTCTCAAAGAGGTTCCGGTCGTCGATGTCCTGGCCACCGGCGTCGGCGCCGGCTTCCAGATCAAAGACGACATGGAGAAGGGCTGGTCGGCGCGGCACGCCGTCGCCGCGGATGTCACGGCGGGCGGCGCCGGCCTGGTCGCCGGGGCTGGTGTGGTTGCAATTGCCTCTGGCCCGGTGAGCCTGGTGGCGGTAGGTGCCGGAGCCGCCGCGGTCGGCGTGGGCGCACTGGTTTATCAGGGCCTTCACGAGCACTGGAGGGAAGACATCCACGACCACGGAGTGGTCGGGGGAGTAAGCAGAGGAGTGGGACATATGTTTGCACATGCTGGCAAGGAGTTCGCCGATATCGGTAAGGGCATCGGCAACGCTGCCTCCGAGGCATGGCACTCGATGTTCGGATGAGCAAGAGCCCGCACCCGCGACGGCGAACCTCGACAGTCAACGCTCACGCGGCTGGCACGTGTACCGCGCCCCCGGTGGCGGCACCGAGCCAGCCGCAGGCCACCGCTGAGTCAGCAAGCGTCGATCTGGCCAAGCCCCTGCGGCTGCGCGTCACCCCCGGAGCCGTGACGTTTCTCCTGGTCGGGCCGTTGGGCCTCATCGCGGCGACGGCACCCGACGAGCCGTGGTGGGGACGGATCCTTTGCGCGGTCATCGGGGTCACATCATTGCTGTTCGGCCGGTATGGGTGGTTGCGCGCCTGGGGCACTCGCATCCTGGTCGTCGACGGCGCCGGGGTGCGGGTGCGGTTGCGTCGTCGCTGCCTGTTCGACTTCGCGTGGCAGGACCTGGCCTTTGTCGATGTGGTGCAGCGCCCCGGCGGCTACAGCCTGTACTTGCCCCCCATGGTGTGGCTGGACTTCTATCCCGGACCGGACTTCGCCATTCGGCACCCCAAGCAGGCGCGCGCGTGCACACGGCACCCGACCGGGCAGGCATACCGCTTCCAGCTGGGCCCCGTCCGCAAGATCCTGCCGGCGTTGGACGAAGCATTCCGCTCAGTGCGGCCAGAACAGTACCGTGGCCAGCGGGAACAGTCCTGGTCCGACACGCCCAAGTTCCGGTACCGCGTTCGCTGACCTGTGCGTGCTTCGATGACCGGCCCACCAGCAAACAACACCGTCGACTTCGGTGCCGCGCGCGTTTACGCCATTCGCTTGCGCACCCGCTTCCGGGGTATCACCCTGCGCGAAGGAATGTTGATCGAGGGACCCACGGGGTGGGGCGAGTTCTGCCCGTTCGCCGACTATGACGACACGGTTGCCGCCTCGTGGTTGGCGACCACCATCGAGCAGTGCACCCTGGGATGGCCCGAGCCGGTGCGGGAGCGCATCCCGATCAACTGCACCGTTGCGCCGGTCGGGCCGGACCGCGCCCATGAGATCACCGCAGGCTCGGGCTGCCGCACGGCCAAGGTCAAGGTCGCCGACCATCCCGAGTCGCTGGCCGAAGACCTTGCCCGGGTGGAGGCGGTCCGCGATGCACTGGGGCCGAGCGGCGCGATCCGGGTGGACGCCAACGGCGCGTGGGACGTGGATAGCGCAGTCACCGCCATCCGGTTGCTCGACAAGGCGGTCGGCGGACTGGAATACGTCGAGCAACCCTGCCGCACCATCGAAGAGTTGGCCGCCGTGCGCCGCCAGGTCGATGTACGCATCGCCGCTGACGAGTCCATCCGTCACGCCGAGGACCCGCTACGCGTGGCGGTCGCGGGCGCCGCCGATGTGGCGGTGATCAAGTGCACTCCGCTGGGCGGCGTGCGCCGCGGACTCCAGGTCGCCGAAGCCGCCGGACTGCCCTGTGTGGTCTCCTCCGCGCTGGAAACCAGCGTCGGTCTCGCTGCCCAAGCTGCGCTTGCCGGGGCGCTGCCCGAACTCGACTTCGCCTGCGGCCTTGGCACGCTGTCTCTGCTGGACGGCGACGTAGTGCCCGATGCCGAATCGCTGCGGCCGATCGATGGCTATCTGGCGATCCCGCGCACACCACCGACACCCGATCCCGCGCTGCTCGACACCTACGAGCTGACCGACCGACAGCGGGCGGCCTGGTGGCGTGACCGGCTGGCCCGGGTCCGCAGACGTTGATCAGGGCCCCGCGGCCAAGGCTGGCATTCTGGCCGAACACGGATCGACGCAGCGCCTAGCGGTCGTCGCTGACCTCGGGAATCGATGTGCCAGTGGCTTGCGTGATCGAGGTGTAGCCCGCTTGATGGGCGAGGCGGGCCAGGCCGCGGTGGATGCGACGGGGCCACCACGGTCCGCCGTAGATGAAACCGGTGTAGGCCTGCACGAGGGTCGCGCCGGCCTGGATCCGCGCCCAGGCGTCCTCGGCGGTCTCGATACCGCCCACCCCGATCAGGACCAGCCGG
>DATFDO010000038.1:0-6493 GCA_035252045.1 Pseudonocardiaceae bacterium | reverse complement strand
CGGCCCGCGGCCGTCCGCTGCACCCCGCCGATCGTCATGGTCAGTTCAGGCTGTTGAGTGCTCAGCTCGCTGAGTGTCCGGATCAGCGACTCGCGCTCGTGAGTATGCGGGGCGTAGCTGCGGACCGGTTCATTCCGCGGAGCTGGAGTGCACGTGATCGCGTCCATCTGACCCTCCCTCCCTTGCCGCTTTCCCGTTTTCCCGCTTTCCCAGCGCCCGGCGTGTCGGGCCCCGCTGTCTAGTGTGTCGCGCTCTGGTGTCCCCGCGTGTCGCGCTTTCGTGCCCGGTGTGTCGCGCGCCGCTGTGCGGTGTGTTGCGTCGCTGTCC
Organism: Pseudonocardiaceae bacterium; assembly: GCA_035252045.1. Lineage (GTDB taxonomy): Bacteria > Actinomycetota > Actinomycetes > Mycobacteriales > Pseudonocardiaceae. The sequence goes on along the minus strand of DATFDO010000038.1, from coordinate 6,166 downwards.
AGAGCCACCGGATGTCCAGAGCCGTGCACTTCCGCCCGGCCGGTGCCGCTGCCTGTTGCGCATCGCCGCCGGAACCTGGAGACGCGCTCGGCCGATCTCGACGCGGGCACCCGGGCACGACACACCGGGCAGCAAGACGCGACACGCCGGGGAGGACGGCTGGGTTGATCAAAGAAGTTCGAGCAGGAAAGGGATCTCCTGGGTGGCGTACCAGGCCATCTCGTGGTCCTCCGCGTCGCCGAGGATGAACTCGGCATCCGGATCGCCCAGATCGGCAGCGTCCACCACCGCCGCTGCGGCGCGCACCGCATCCTCCGCCTCCGCCAGATCGACATGCACGGCGGCGACCGCAGCTAGCGGTATGGGGCCACCGACCGTGACCGCGGCATCATCCAGATCAGCGCGCAACCGGATCGGTTCGACGTCGGCTGCCACGACCACGCGCCGCGGGAGCACCGCCGAATCGCCGTCCAGTTCCGCGGCCAGCAGCCTCAGGGAAGCCCGGGCCGCGTCATTCATCGCCGCGTACTCCAGTTCCTCGGTGTCCCCGGCCGCGTAGGACTCACGAAGCGTCGGGGTAACGGCGAACGCCGTGCCAGCCACCGGAACCATTTCTCCAGACTCGACAAGGCTGCGCAGCCTCGCGAGTGTGGCCGGCACGTAGACCCTCATCGGCAGCTATTCACACTTTCCGTGACCACGGCGCAGACCTGGCCAAACGCACTGTATCGGAGTGCTGCGACCGGCTGGCAGGTTGGTCGTCACCGACGCCGTGGGGCTGCCCGCAGATGGCGCCCTCGGTGCCGGGCCCGCCAGCGGGCATGGCTGGCGTTGTGTTGTCGCCGAGCTCGACATCATGGCGGCTCGCCGGCGACACGACAATCATGGCGCCGAACTCGACGACAATGTGGTTGAACACCACTCGAAGATCCAGGGGTCCCCTTACCCTGAGTGCGTGCCGCCTCCCGAGGATCAGTTCGATGGCCGCGCCAGCCGGCAGGCCGCGAGCCCGCGAGACGTGTTCATCACCGTCTACGGTCGCAAACCGGTGCTGGAAGTACTCATCGATCCGGTGCTGTCCATCGACAAGGTGGTGGTGGCTGCCCACGCCCGAGGCGACACCGTTGCGGAGATCCTCGATGCGGCGGCGCGCCGGCAAGTGCCCGTGCAGCGGGTGTCGGCGCACCGGGTGAAGGTGCTCGCCGGTAATGGTCGGCATGACCAGGGAGTGCTGGCCGACGTCGTGGCGCCGCGGATGCGGACGCTGGATAGCGCAGTGAACACACTGGGTAGCCCAGCGGCCGTACTCGTCCTCGACGCGATCACCAACCCGGCCAACGTAGGCATGATCCTGCGCACCGCGACCGCCGCGGGATTCGATGGCGTGGTGTTGCCCCGCCGGGGAGTGCCGGCGATCGATCCCCTGGTGATCAAGGCGTCGGCGGGAGTGGCCTTTCACGCCCCGGTCCTGCGCACCGCCACCGCGGAGCAGGGCTGTACCACGCTACGCGCAGCCGGGTTCGCGGTACTCGGGCTGTCCGCCTCAGCCCCAGGAGCCCGATCACTGTTCGGTGATCCGCCACCGCCGCGGGTGGCCTATGTGCTGGGCAACGAGAGCGCAGGCGTGTCCGCCGGTGTCGCCGCGCAGCTCACCGGCTGGGTGTCCATCCCGATGGCGGGCGATGTCGAGTCGCTCAACGTCGCCAGCGCCGCCGCGGTGGTGTGTTTCGACTGGGCTCGCCGCCGCGCCGCACACCCACGCGGCGGTCGGCCCCTAAGCGGCGCGAGAAATCGCCGGATACCGACGTAGACCACTGGGGCGCAGGTCTACACCCAGTTCGGCGACAGATGCTGACAACGCTGTGCAACTAGGCGCATACTTTGCGCTACCGGAGTGGGGCCCCTCCTCCAATCCGGTGCCCGCGGTCCCCGGCAGCAACGCCGTGGACCGGTTGTTACGGCGTCTCCGGCCCCGCCGTCGATCGATCGCGCTCACCGCGCGGTCCTACGACGAGGAGGGTTCGTTGACCACCAGCATCGTTGAACCGCATCCGCAGCGGCCGGTACTACGCCGTCTGGTAGACATCCTGCCTGACCCCACAACGGCGATGGCCGAGCCACCACCCGCCACGGCGCTACCGGCCACCGACCCCGCGGCGCCCATTGTGGCTGAACGGGTCCTGCGCGCCGTGGTGGAAAGACTCCGCGGCAGGCGGGCCGCTCGCCAGCTGTCCACCATCCTGCGTCCCGATGTGCTCGCGTACCTGGCCTCGCTGCAAGACACCGCGGGTCCGCTGCAGCCACGGGTGCGCAAGGTGTTCGCCCAGCAGCATGCCGTCGACGCCGTGGAGGCTGTTGCGGTGGTCACGCTGACCACGGGCGTCCGGGCGCTGGCTGCTCGCTTCGAAAGGCACAGCGATCGGTGGCAGTGCACCACCTTGCAGTTGCGCCTCACCGCCGGGGACTTGGCCGCCTGCGGCCAGCTCCGAGCGCGCTGACCGGCGCGACACACCGTGCACCAGAACGCGACACGCGGCGCATGGCGGAATCAGGAGCGAGCGGTGGTGGGAGCTCCGTGGCAGCGCTTGTACTTGCGACCCGATCCGCATGGGCAGGGCGCGTTGCGGGCCGGTTCGCCGGCTTCGTTGCCGGCATCCTGGCCGCGTGCCTGCACCTGGCTACCGCCATCCTCGGACGGCCCGGTGTAGGTCAGCGGGCGCTCCGGCTGCGCGGCCATGCCGCCCAGGCCGGCCAGTGCGGGAGCGGCATTCTCGCCGCCCTGGCCGTCGATCTGGGACAGTGCCGAACCGGCCGCCGCGGCAGCGACCGGAGCAGGCGCCGCTTCGGCCGCCACCTGCGGCTGGGCGACTTGAACCTGCACGTTGAACAGGAACCCGACGGACTCCTCCTTCAGGCCCTCGAGCAGGGCGCTGAACATCTCGAATCCCTCACGCTTGTATTCCACCAGCGGGTCACGCTGGGCCATCGCGCGCAGGCCGATGCCCTCCTTGAGGTAATCCATCTCGTAGAGGTGTTCGCGCCACTTACGATCCAGCACCGACAGCACCACTCGGCGCTCGAGTTCGCGCATCGAGCCGGGGCCGGCCATTTGTTCCAGCTCGGCCTCCCGGCGGGCATACGCCGCCCGCGCGTCGTCGAGCACGGCAGCCAGCAGCAGGTCGCGGGTGAGGTCCTCGGTGTCATCGGCGATGGCTTCGTACTTGACGCCGACCGGGTACAGGGTCCGCAACGCCGTCCAGAGCTGATCGAGGTCCCAGTCCTCGGCGTACCCGTACTCGGTGGCGCCGTTGACGTACGCGGTGATCACATCGGTGATCATGTGGTCGACCTGTTCCCTCAGGTCCTCACCCTCGAGCACCCGTCGGCGCTCGGCATAGATCACCTTGCGCTGGAGGTCCATGACCTCGTCATACTTCAGGACGTTCTTGCGGATCTCGAAGTTCTGCTGCTCGACCTGGGTCTGCGCGGACTGGATCGCCCTGGTGACCATCTTGGCCTCGATCGGGACGTCGTCCTCCATCCGCAGCCGAGTCATGATCGACTCAACCAGCGGTCCGTTGAACCGGACCATGAGCTCGTCACGCAGGGACAGGTAGAACCGGGATTCCCCGGGGTCGCCCTGACGCCCGGAGCGGCCGCGCAGCTGGTTGTCGATACGCCGCGACTCGTGCCGCTCGGTGCCCAGGACATACAACCCGCCAGCGGCGATGACCTCTGCCGCCTCCACCTCGACGTCGGCCCGGGCCGCCGTCACCGCGGACTCCCAGGCCGCCTCGTACTCCTCCGGAGTCTCCACTGGATCCAGCCCGCGGGCGCGCAGCTCGGCATCGGCGAGGAACTCTGGGTTACCGCCCAGCATGATGTCGGTCCCGCGGCCGGCCATATTGGTGGACACCGTGACCGTGCCCTTGCGGCCGGCCTCGGCGACGACCATCGCCTCCTTCTCGTGTTGCTTGGCGTTGAGCACCGAATGCGGGATCCCGGCGGCGACCAGCGCCTTGGACAGGTACTCCGAACGCTCCACGCTGGCTGTGCCGACCAGGACCGGCTGGCCCTTGGTGTGGCGCTCGGCGATGTCTTGCACCACCGCGTTGAACTTGGCCTCTTCGGTTTTGTAGACCAGGTCGCCGTGATCGCGACGGATCATCGGCTTGTTGGTGGGAATCGAGACCACTCCGAGCTTGTAGATCTGCAGGAGTTCGGCGGCCTCGGTCTGCGCGGTACCGGTCATCCCGGCGAGCTTGTCGTAGAGCCGGAAGTAGTTCTGCAAGGTGATCGTGGCCAAGGTCTGGTTCTCGGCCTTGATCTCCACGCTCTCCTTGGCCTCGATGGCCTGATGCATACCCTCGTTGTAGCGCCGGCCGTGCAGCACCCGGCCGGTGAACTCGTCGACGATCAGGACCTCATCGCCGCGGACGATGTAGTCCTTGTCCTTGGTGTAGAGCTCCTTGGCCTTGAGCGCGTTGTTGAGGTAGCCGACCAACGGGGTGTTGGCCGCTTCGTACAAGTTCTCGATGCCCAGCTGGTCCTCGACGAGGGCGACGCCTTCCTCGGAGACACCCACGGTGCGCTTACGCTCGTCCACCTCATAGTGGATATCGCGCTTGAGCATCGGAGCGAGCCGCGCGAACTCGCCATACCAGCGCGACGACTGGTCGGCAGGGCCGGAAATGATCAACGGGGTGCGGGCCTCGTCGATCAGGATGGAATCGACCTCATCGACGATGGCGTAGCTGTGCCCGCGCTGGACGCATAAAGCGAGGTCGTCGACCATGTTGTCGCGCAGGTAGTCGAAGCCGAACTCGTTGTTGGTGCCGTAGGTGATATCGGCCTGGTAGGCGACGCGCCGCCAGTCCGGGACCATCGACGACAGGATCACTCCGACGTCCAGGCCCAGGAACCGGTGTATGCGACCCATCCACTCCGCGTCGCGCTTGGCCAGGTAGTCGTTGACCGTCACGACGTGCACACCGTTGCCTGCCAGCGCGTTGAGGTATGCGGGTAGCACGCAGGTCAGCGTCTTGCCTTCACCGGTGCGCATCTCGGCGACGTTGCCCAGGTGCAGCGCCGCGCCACCCATGAGCTGCACATCGAAGTGCCGCTGGCCCAACGTGCGCTTGGCGGCCTCGCGGACTACCGCGAACGACTCGGGCAGCAGGTCATCCAGCGACTCACCCCTGCCGTGGCGGCTGCGGAACTCATCGGTCTTGGCACGCAGGTCAGCGTCGGACAGACCGGAGACGTCGGCTTCCAGGCCGTTGATGTGGTCGGCGATGACGCGCAGTCGGCGCAGCGTCTTGTGCTCACCGGCGCGGAGCAGTCGGGACAGGACCACCTGGGGACCTCACTCGTATCGGGACACTCGCATCAGGGCACGCGGGTCGGTCTGCGCGTCATGTTATGCCCAGCGCCGGTGGTGGCGTTATCAGTGCAGGTCAGGTTAGGCCCGTAAACCACATGATCGCCGTCTGGGTGCAGTACGCGACACCTGATGTCCTCCCGGACACCCAGACGGCGATCATGTTGTGCAACGGTCTCAGACGAGCTGGATCACGCCGTAGTCGAAGCCGTGCCGGCGGTACACCACGCTGGGCAGCCCGGAGTCGGCGTCGGAGAACAGATAAAAGTCATGGCCCACGAGTTCCATCTCGTAGAGCGCCTCGTCGACGGTCATGGGCGTGGCAGAGTGCCGCTTACGCCGGACGATGCGACCCGGCCCATCGAGGTCAGGTGACTCCCACCGCTGTGTGGGCACCAGATAGTCGACTTGAGGGTCAGGCGGCGCAACCGAATCCACCTCATCGCGATGGCCGTTGGTCTGCTCTTCAGTGTCAGTGATCGTGGGGGCTAGGACGGTCGCCAGCGGTGCGGTGGCCTCGGCGACAGAAGTTGGGTGGCGGCGCCCGTAATGCACCTTGTGGCGGTCAGCGACCCGGCGTAACCGGTTGTCGAGCTTGCTGACCGCTGCATCCAGCGCGGTGTAGAAGTCGGAACCACATGCCTCTGCGCGGACGACCTGGCCGCGGCACCGACCGGTGATCTCCACACGCTGGCAATTCTTGGACTGTCGGGGATTGCGTTCGTGGAACAGCTCGACGTCGTAGTGGTCGGCTTTCTGGTCATACCGTTCGACGCGGGCGAGCTT
>DATFDO010000037.1:0-12945 GCA_035252045.1 Pseudonocardiaceae bacterium | reverse complement strand
CACCACCTCACCCGAGGCGCGCACCTGCTCAGCAGCCTTGCGCGCCCGCTCATCCGGACGCGACCCCTGCACCAACCCCAACTCCACCGCCGGCGGGTTAGCCAACACCACATCACCCGACCGATCGAGCAACACCACGCCGTTGTGTGACGACAGCACCACCCGCTGGACCAGTTCCGCGACGGTGGCACCGTCTGGGCGCGAGGGGACCGCAGATCGGCCGGCGCGCCGGCCGATCAGGATTCCCCCCAACAACCCGATGAGCAGCATGCCGATCGCGAGAGCCACCGCGGTTGCGACAGTCACCCCCCAATCGTAAGCACCCCGGGTGGGTGTATCCCTAGCCCCGCCGCACCCCCCGTGACGAGATATGCCGGCAATAGGGCGAACTTTCTTCCCTCGTTCACCCTGAGTTCATCCCCAGCGGATGACGCGACGAGCTAGCGACCTTGCGCAGCGACCGTGGCGATGGCGTCGCGAGCCGCCTCGGGATCCAGATAGGTCCCGCCGGGGGTGAGCGGCCGGAGTCGATCGTCGAGGTCATACCGCAGCGGGATGCCGGTCGGGATGTTGAGGCCGACGACGGTCTGCGCATCGAGGTCGTCCAGATACTTGACCAAGGCCCGCAACGAATTGCCGTGCGCGACCACCAGCACCGTGTAGCCGGCCCGCAGATCGGGCACGATCGACGCCTCCCAGTACGGCAGCATGCGGGTGACCACGTCGGCCAGGCACTCGGTCCGCGGTACCTCGAGTTCGGCATACCGCGGATCACCGTCCTGGCTGAACTCGCTGCCCGGGTCTATCGGCGGGGGCTGGATGTCGTAGGAGCGCCGCCACCGGGCGAACTGCTCATCTCCGTACTCCTCGCGGACCTGCGCCTTGTCCATGCCTTGCAGCGCGCCATAGTGGCGCTCGTTGAGGCGCCAGTCGCGGCGTACCGGGATCCAGTGCCGGTCTGCGGCATCCAACGCGAGATGGGCGCTGGTGATCGCGCGGCGCAACAGCGACGTGTGCACCACGTCCGGAAGTAGCTCGGCCTGGTGCATCAGCTCTCCGGATCGCACCGCCTCGCGGTCGCCTCGGGGCGACAACGGCACGTCGACCCACCCGGTGAACAGGTTCTTGGCATTCCACTCGCTCTCGCCGTGACGGAGCAGGACCAGGGTGCCTACGCTCATGCCCCTAGCCTGCCACCCGCCGATGGTCGAGCTGTGCCCAGTGCCTCAATGAACAATGGGTATCAGATACCCGAAATCGATTGGCCCGATCGGGCGCTGGCAGTAACCGCCGGGTTACACGTAAATTAATCTGCGACGACGGTGTACCGGAACCCCCTGCTGACACCCCCACCGTCGTTGCAGGGAACCGCTGGTCGCCCGCTTCCCCACCCCCCGGGAAAGGCTGGTTTCACAGCGGTTCTCTGCGCCGGGGGTTTTTCTCGTAAGCTGAATTCTAGGCTTGCCATTGGTCTGCTTTGCGGGCCGCGTGCCGGCCACCGAAAGTACCCGGAAGCCCGCCCTCGTAAAGGTACTTCGCTTCCTCCGCGACCTCCCGCGTCAGGCACGGCCATGTCGCGGCGACCCCGTTCTCGTCGCGGCAAGCCCAGCAGCGACCCTGCGGGTCGGGCACATGCGCGGTCAACGCACTGCGCCACATGTCCGGTAATTCGGCCAGGATCGCTGCCATGCCCATGTCCATCTACCTCCCAGAGATCGGTGCATCCTACAACCGGCAGTCAAGTCGCCACTTCATACCAGCGGGATTCCGGTTCTGCGAAGCTGCCGTTCGGGCGATAACAACGCTAAGCCACCTATCGTATACGGCCCGTGACGATTTGCGTTGTTATTGCCCGCCGACACCCCGGAGACCCGAGTCGCTGGCCACATCGTGGAAGCCGGGTCACTGTACTTACACAGGCTGTGCGGGAACTTGCACGGTGTGTTGTCGCCCCAGGTGTGCGCAGCGTTACTCCCCGCGCGCAACTTGCGTCCACGACCGGCTGACCGATGTGAGCTGTAGGCCAATCGGGTTGCGCTGCAAACAACTACCTCGTAGGCCTTGAGATCCGGGTCCCTGGCTGAGAGTGTGTCACCGCTCTCCTCGCCGCTCCCACCGCACTTCCCGGCAGGCGAGCACAAGCCCGCGGTTCGTCCTCCCCCCATCGGACCGCGGCCCGCCAGGATCTCTGGGTGCCCCTCGCTCAGGGATATCCGTTCACGCGGGACACACAGTGGCGGGGCGAGTCCGAGTGTGCGACTCCCCCCTCTCCCCCGGGCCGCCCCGCCACCAACCTCAGCGGAGGTAGGTCAGCGCACCAGGTGCTCGAAAGCAGCAAGGTTGCTCAAGGATTCGCCGCGGGCTGCCCGCCAGGCCCATTCACGCCGAATCGAGGAGGCGAAGCCGATCTCCAGCAAGGTGTTGAAGTCGCCATCGGCCGCCTCGGCCACCTGGCCCAGGACCCGATCGAGCTCCGCCGCGGTCACCGCGTGATGGGCCAGCCTGCCGATGAGATAGATGTCACCGGCCTTGTCCAGCGCGTAGTGCACGCCGTAGAGCCGGGCGTTGCGGCGTAGCAGCCAGCGATAGACGTCTTCATGTGCCTCATCGGGACGCCGGCACACGAAGGCCTCTACCAGCAACCCGTGTTGGCCGACCAGCACCCGGCAGACGGTCCGCAGTTTCTTGGTGCCCGGCAGGGTGATGACGAAGCTGCCCGGTCCGGTGTGTTCGTGTTCGAGCCCGGCTTCCACCAGGGCTGCGGCGATGAGCGGATCCAGCTGCGCCGGACGGCTCACACCGCCACCTCGCGTTCTAACGCGTCGAATCGGTACGCCGCGGCAGCGTCGGTATAGACCCGCAACAGCTCCTCGGTGGTCCGCTCCCAGGAAAACCGCCGGGCATGCGCAGCGGCACCGGCTGCCAGTTGCGCACGGCGTTGCGGGCGTAGCGCGACACCGGACAGCACGTTGGCCCAGTCAACGGGATGGTGACTACCCACCAACTGACCGGACACGCCGTCGGCCACCGCCACCGGAAGCCCGCCGACGCCGGCGGCGACGACCGGCGTGCCGCACGCCTGCGCCTCCAGCGCCACCAGGCCGAACGACTCGCTGTAACTGGGCACCGCGACCACATCGGCCGCGCGGTACACGCCGACCAGCGCAACGCCAGCCTGCGGGGGCGCGAACACCACCTGCTCCAAGATCCCCAGCTCGGCGGCCAGCCGTTGCAACGCGGTAGGCTCGGCCAGCCCGTTACCGGACGGCCCGCCAACTACCAGTACCCGCAGCTTGGTCCGCAGCGCCGGGTCGCGGCGCATCATTTCCGCTGCCGCGCGCAACAACACATCCGGACCCTTGAGGGGCTGGATGCGGCCGATAAAGCCGAGCACCACGGCATCGCGCGGCAAGCCCAATGCGGTACGCGCGACGTCCCGGGATCCCGGGGTGAACTGCTCCAGGTCGACACCCGGCGCGATGGTGGCGGTCCGGGCCGGATCGGCGCCGTAGAGCTCGACGAGCTGAGCGGTCTCGGCAGGGGTGTTCGCGACTAGCCGGTCAGCCTCGTCTACCACCTGCTGCTCGCCGATCACCCGGGTGTGCGGCTCTGGAACGTCGCCTTGGGCCAGCGCCGCGTTCTTCACCTTGGCCAGCGTGTGCGCGGTGTGCACCAGCGGCACTCCCCAGCAGTCCCTGGCCACCCAGCCGACCTGGCCGGACAGCCAGTAGTGCGAGTGCACCACGTTGTAGTAGCCCGGCTCGCGATGTGCCTCGGCCCGCAACACACCGGCGGTGAAGGCGCACAGTTGCGCTGGGAGATCGTTTTTGGCCAGCCCCTCGAACGGCCCAGCGGTGATATGGCGCACCGTGACACCCGGGGCGAGTTCCACCACGGGCGGCGATCCCGACGAGGTGGCCCGGGTGAACACCTCGACTTCGACGCCGTGGCGGGCCAGCCGGGTCGCGGTCTGCACGATGTAGACATTCATTCCGCCGGCGTCGCCGGTACCCGGCAGATCAAGCGGCGAGGTATGCACGGACAGCACCGCGACACGCTTCAATACCCGCTTACCCCACCCCATCACCCTTCCCACCCTATGGCCTGTGCCGTGCCTGCTCCGCATTGAGCAGGCACGGTGGCGAGCGATCCAGTCCGGTGAGGGCTGGCTCTGGCATGGGTGGGGCGCCCGCCGAAAGTTGTCGACGCGCCCTCAATGCGGGCACCGGCCATAGGGTGGAGGTGTGGAGCGACCGGTTGCGGTGGTGACAGGGGCTAGTAGCGGGATCGGGGCGGCTACCGCGCGAGCGCTGGCCGGGGCGGGGTTCCAGGTGGTGCTGGGCGCTCGCCGGGTACAGCGGTGCCGCCAGATCGCTGACGAGATCGACGGCATCGCGATTCCACTCGACGTGTTGGATCCCGACTCGGTGGATGCCTTCGCCGCGGCGGTGCCCGCCGCACGGGTGCTGGTGAACAACGCGGGCGGGGCGAAGGGCTTCGAGCCGGTATTGGCAGCCGATGAGGATCAGTGGCGCTGGATGTGGGAAGCCAATGTGGTCGGCACCCTCCGGATGACCCGGGCATTGCTGCCCAAGCTGATCGAATCCGGAGATGGCGTGCTGGTGACCGTGACCTCGATCGCCGCGCTAGAGGCCTACGACAACGGCTCGGGCTACACGTCGGCCAAGCATGCCCAGGCGGCGGTGCACCGCACCCTGCGCGCCGAGCACCTCGGGCAGCCGGTGCGATTCGTGGAAGTCGCTCCAGGGATGGTGGAGACGGAATTCTCTCTGGTGCGCTTCGGTGGCGACGCCGAGAAAGCCGATCGGGTCTATGCCGGGCTCACCCCGCTCACCGCCGACGACGTCGGGGACGTCATTGCGTTCGCCGTCACCAGACCCGCCCACGTCAATCTCGACCTCATCGTGGTCAAACCCCGCGACCAGCACTCGGCGATGCGCGCCTTCCGGCACGGTTGACGGCGACTGTCGAGCGCGGCTACAGCATGCAGTTGATGAGCGTCGGTTCCGGTACCAGCGTGATGCCGAAATGTGCGGTGACGGCGTCCCGGACTTCCCGGGCCAGCGCGAGCAGATCGGCGGTGCTGGCTTGGCCGCGGTTGGTCAGCGCCAGCGTGTGCTTGCCGGATAGCGCAACCCGCCCAGCTGGTCCGGAGTGACCCCGGGCGAAACCGGCTCGCTCGATCAGCCACGCAGCGGACAGCTTGATCCGGCCGGGGCTGCCACCGGGATACTGCGGCACAGTCACCTCCGGGCCGACCCTCGACCGGATCCGGTCCAGCACCGCAACGGCCTGCGGAGCATCCAGGACGGGGTTGATGAAGAAGGACCCGACCGACCAGGTGTCGTGGTCAGTCGGGTCGAGCACCATGCCCTTGGCTTTGCGCAGGTCGAGCACAGCAGCGCGGGCCAGCGCCGCAGGCACGCGGGTGCCGGGCTCGACGCCGAGCGCGCGGGCCAGTTCGGGATATCGGATCGGGGCGGACAGTCCGTCGCGGTACAGCTCAAGCCGGATCGCCAGCACCACGGCGGCGTCGGTGCCCTTGAGCACGCTGGTCCGGTAGCCCAGCCGCAACGCCGACGCCGGCACCGTCCGCAGGGCACCCCGCCGCCGGTCATAGAGATCCACATCACGCAGCAGGTCGGACAGCTCCACGCCGTAGGCGCCGACATTCTGCACGGGAGTGGCACCGACCGATCCCGGTATGCCGGACAGGCATTCGAGCCCGCCGTAGCCGGCTGCCACCGTCCGCGCGACCACCGCATCCCAGTCTTCGCCGGCAGCGGCGTGCAGCACACCGGTACCGTCGATGTGCCACCCGGTGCTGGCGATGCGCACCGCAGTGCCCGCGAATCCGTCGTCGCTGATCACCAGATTGGAGCCACCGGCCAGCAGGAGCAGCGGCTCCCCGGCGGCATCAGCCGCCCGAACCGCGTCGACGCAGGCCTGCGCCGTCGTCGCGGCCACCAACCGGCGGGCCGGACCACCTAGCCGCAGCGTGGTGAACGGCGCGAGGTCGACTGCGTCGCGCACAGGGCTGTCCGCCGCGGGAGTCATCACGGACGCCCACGGTAGCCTCCGCTCATGGCCAGCCAATTGGCACTGCGGCACCGGTACCCAGCCTCCCCGGAGCGGATGCAGGAGCTGGTCACCGACCGGGACTACTTGCGGGCCAAGCTGCGGGCGGTCGGTGGTCCACAGGCCGAGCTGGTGTCGTGGCAACAGGACGACGACGGTGTCACGGTGGTACTGCACCAGGCGGTGCCGGGCGAGGCGATGCCGTCGTTCCTGCGCGCGATGCTGCCCGGCAACCTGACGATCCGCCGTACCGAGATCTGGCGTGGCTCGCGCGGCAGCGTGGAAGCGATGGTCGACGGGGCACCGGGCACGATCACTGGCGTGATGCGCTTCGAGCCAGACCCCGATGGGTGCCTGCTCGGTGCTCAACTCACGGCTGAGGTCCCGCTACCGCTGGTCGGCGCCAAGGTGGAGAAGTTGGTCACCGACAACATCGCCAGCCTGATGGAAACGGAGTATCAATTCACCTTGGCGTGGCTGCGTAACCCGGTGGAGTCCTGACCTGGTCTCGGTGCGCGACCCGCCGCCGGAGGCCTAGGCTGATCGACCGTGAAGGTCGCCGACTACCAGTCGCGGATCGTGACCGAGGCGGGTGTGCTGCGAACGGCTGCGATCGCGTTGGACCCGGGCACACCGGTCCCGACCTGCCCCGGCTGGACTGTCCATCGGCTGGTCGAGCACCTCGGCCAGGTGTTCGACATGGTCATCCGGGTGATCCGGACCGCTGATCCGCAGTCGCCGCCGATCCGGGTGCAACCGCCAGCCGGCGACGTGTTCGCCATCTTCGACAGCCGGCTGGCAACTCTGCTCGATCTGCTCGCGACGACTGATCCGGCCACCCCGGTCTGGAACTTCACCCCGACTGCGCCGAAGACCGCCGCGTTCTGGTCCCGCCGGATGGCCCATGAGGTCACCGTGCACCGGATCGACGCGCACGCTGCGGCCGGCACCGACTCCGCGGTAGATCCCGACTTCGCCGCCGACGGGATCGATGAGGTACTGACCCGCCATATCCAGAGGCGTACCGATTCGTGGTCGGTCGGTACTTCCGCCGGCACGGTGCTCTACCACGCCGCTGACGCCGGGCGGGCCTGGACCGTGCGTCTGGTGCCGGGCCAGCTGCCGCAGACCGCGGCCGAGGCGGGGACCGAACCGGACGGGTCGGTGATCGGCCTGGCGGACGCCGTGTACCGCGCCGCCTGGGGTCGCCCATCCGGTGCGGTGATCAGCGGCGATACCACGTTGGTGGATCTCACCCGCGCCGGCTGACAGAGGTCAGGGCGTGCGACGCTTGGCCGCGCGCTGACGACCGGGTGCGGGGTGTCCCGCCAGACACGTGACGCACCGGACACAAGGGCGCGACACAGCGGGCACGAGGGCGCGACACGCCGGGTTAGCAGGTGTGTTCGTGGTCGGCGTGGTCGTCGTGCTCGACCTGCAGGGTGCTGTGGGTGAGCCCGAAGTGAGTGCGCAGCACGTTCGCGGCGGTATCGAGCACTGACGCGTCCCCGCAGTGCAGCGACCGGGCCTCATCAACGACCAGGTGCGCGGAGACGGCGTGCCGGCCAGATGTGATCGTCCACAGATGCAGGTCGTGCACATCACGAACCCCGGGCACGGTACGCAACAACCGATCGACTTCAGCGGCGTCCACGCCCCGGGGGGCGCCCTCCAGCAACACATGCGCAGCTTCGCGGAGCAGCGCCAGCGCCCGCGGCACGATCAGCGCGGCGATCGCCAGTGATGCGATCGGGTCCGCCTGGCGCCAGCCCGCCGCAAGGATGGCCACCGCCGCGCCGATCACTGCGACCGAACCGAGCACGTCGCCGAGCACCTCCAGCAGCGCGCCGCGCAGGTTGAGGCTGCGTTCACCGGATCCGCCGCCGGCGAGCACCGCCAGCGCGCCCAGATTGCCGACGAGTCCGACCGCTCCGATGACGAGCAGCGGAACACCATCGAGCGGTGGTGGAGCGGCCAACCGGGCGACCGCCTCGACCGCGACCACCGCACCGACTACCAGCAGCAGCAGGGCGTTGAACGCGGCGGCGAGAATCTCCGCCCGACCCAGCCCGTAGGTCCGGTAGTGCGTCGGTGGGCGCTGCGCGAGCACGGTGGCGACCAGCGCCACCGCCAGGCCCAGCACATCAGTGGCCAGGTGCCCGGCATCGGCGAGCAAGGCCAGCGAGCCAGTCAGGCCGGCACCGACGACCTCCGCCAGCAACACCGCCGAGATGATCACCAGGGCGCGAACGAGTCGCCGGCGGTCCGACGGTACGGCTCCATGGCCGTGCCCGTGCCCGTGATCACTCATGTGCGCCACCATACATGCATGCTTACGCATATGTCAGAGTGCGCAGCGACTGAATCTAATCGTGGTTGGCGCGCCCGAGATACTCGATGACCTCCGCTCCGGGTAGTGCCGCGAGCACCGCACCCGGCACCAGCAGCTTGCTGCGCCGCAGGCCGGATCCCACCACCAGTTCGTCAGCGGCGGCGACCCCAGCGTCAAGCAGCACCGGCCAGCCGGCTGGCAACCCCAGCGGCGTGATGCCGCCGTACTCCATCCCGGTCCGCTCCACCACCTCGTCCTGCCCGGCGAACGACGCCTTGCGCACGTCCAGCCGTCGCCGCACCACCCCGTTGACGTCGGCCCGGGTGGTCGCCAGCACCACGCAAGCGGCCCAGCGCTGCACGCCGCCCCGCTTGCCGGTGACCACCACGCAGTTCGCCGAGGCGTGCAGTGGCACCTGGTAGCGCTCGCACAGCGCTGCGGTGTCAGCCAGCGCCGGATCGATCTCAGCGACCGCGCAACGGGCCGCGAGGTGGTCGGGTAGCGAAACCAGCGCGGCTCGAACCGGCCCGGCGAGCAGGTCGGGAGCGTCCAGTGCGGGCCGGGGCTGCAACCGTCCGGCTACTGGGCGCAGCGACGTCACCAGCGCGGCCCGCGCTGCACCTCGGTCACCGCCGGTTTGACGTCCACCAGGTACACAAGCACTGCTACCAGGCCGATCAGATAGAACAGCATCGAGCCGGGTACCACCAGGTTGAGCAGCAACAGGGCACACGCGCCACCGGTGATGCCCAGCCAGGCCGGCTTGGTCAGCTTGTCGGCGGCGGTATAGGCGTCGGCCCGCTGGAGCATGGCGTGAACGAACGCGAAAATCCCCACTGGGACCGCAGCCCAGTACAAGATCTCGAAAACATACAGATCCAGGTACTCCAGCACGCCCCCAGGATACGCAGCCCCCTGCCCTCCTCCCCGACATGGAGACATATCGGGGTTGAACCCGCCCGCGGAACCCGATATGGCTCCATATGGGGAGGATCGGGGAGGGTCAGAACAGGAGTTGAGACAGCGCGTGGATGGCCAGGCCGGCAAGGGCGCCGACCACGGTGCCGTTGATGCGGATGAATTGGAGATCGCGGCCGACCTGGAGCTCCACCTTCCGGGCCGTCTCCTCGGCATCCCAGCGCTGCACGGTATCGGTAATCAGGGTGGTGATCTCTCCGCGGTAATTGGAGACCAGGTACGTAGCCACGCCTTGCAGCCAGTTGTCCACCTTCGACCGCAGTTCGGCATCGGCGGTGAGGCGACCGCCCAGCGCGACCAGCCCGTCGCGCACTCGCTGCCGCAACTCTGACGACGGGTCCTCAGCGGCGCCGAGCAGCATCTTTTTAGCAGTACCCCACGCCGAACCGACCAGGATCCGCACCTCAGGATGGGACAGTATCTGCAGTTTGATCGCCTCGGCGCGCTCGATCATCTCCGGATCCGTGCGCAGCTCCTCGGCGAAGTCCAGCAGGAAATGGTCCACCGCCTTGCGCATGGGATGGTCGGGCTCGGTGTGCACCGCCCAGGCGAACGTCAACACTTCCCCGTAGAGCCGGTCGGCGACCAGCTCGTCGACAAACCTCGGCGACCAGCCCGGCAGGCGCTGGCTGACCACCCGCAGCACCGCACCGTGGTTGTCGCGCACCCACTGATAGGTCCGCTCGGTGATCAGGTCGACGAGCTTGTGATGCGATCCGTCGGTGAGCAGCTGAGCGAGCACCCGGCCCAGCGGTGGCCCCCACGGCTGCTCCAGGAGTCGCCGGACCAGCGCATTTTCCAGCACCGGCTGGACATCCTCGTCGCGCAGCACGGTCACCATGGCGCGTACCGCGGTGGCCAGCTCAGCGGTGGCACGCTCGGCGTTGCGGGGCTGCGCCAACCAGCTGCCCAGCCGGTTGCCGATCCCGACCCGCTGCAGCTTGTCGGTCACCACCGCCTCGGCGAGGAAGTTGGCGCCCACGAAGTCGCCGAGGTTTTCCCCGAGCGCGTCCTTCTTGCGGGGAATGATCGCGGTATGCGGGATGGGCAACCCCAGGGGATGGCGAAACAGTGCGGTCACCGCGAACCAATCGGCCAGCGCGCCCACCATGCTGGCCTCGGCCATCGCTTGCACATACCCCACCCAGGCCGGGGCATTGCTGTAAAGCCTGGTCAGCGCATACACCACCGCGGCTCCCAGCAGGAACGCCAGCGCGACGGCCTTCATCCGGCGCAATCCTCGCAGCTTGGCCTGTTCGCTCCTGGTCAGCTCCACGCTGCCGATTGTGCCTCGGCAGTGGCACTTGCAGCAGGATGACGGCCGTGCGCCCCCACGGACTCGTGCCCCGGCTGCAGCCGTTCACTTCGACGATCTTCGCGGAGATGACCGAATTGGCGGCACGCACTGGCGCCGTCAATCTCGGCCAGGGATACCCGGACACCGAGGGCCCTGCCGGGATGCTCGAGGTCGCGCGATCTGCCATCGCCGGTGGGCACAACCAGTACCCGCCGGGCTCGGGCATCCGTGACCTACGCACCGCTGTCGCCGAGCACCAGGCGGCCCGCTACCACTTGAGGTACGACCCGGATACCGAGGTGCTGATCACGGTCGGCGCCACCGAAGCGATCACAGCTGCGCTGCTGGCCCTGGTCGAGCAGGGCGACGAGGTGCTGCTCATCGAGCCCTATTACGACTCCTACCCTGCTGCGGTGGCGCTGGCCGGTGCGGCCCGACGATCCGTGCCGCTGATTCCCGACGGGGATCGGTTCGCATTGGACATTGACGCACTGGCGGCGGCGATCACACCTGCCACCCGGGTGCTGGTGCTCAACAGCCCTCACAATCCCACCGGCACCGTCTTGCATCGAGCTGAACTGGCTGCGCTGGCGGCGCTGGTCGTTGAACGTGATCTGCTCGTCATCACCGACGAGGTATACGAGCATCTGGTGTTCGACACTGCACGACACCTGCCGATCGCCACCTTCCCGGGCATGGCGCAGCGCACGTTGTCGGTGTCCAGCGCGGGCAAGACGTTCAGCGTGACCGGTTGGAAGATCGGCTGGGTGTGCGGGCCGGCGCACCTGGTGACAGCTGTGCGGGCGGCCAAGCAGTTCCTCACCTTCGTCGGCGGAGCACCGTTTCAGCCGGCGGTGGCCCACGCGCTGCGCGCCGAACACGACTGGGTTGCAGCGCAGCGTGCGGCGTTGCAGTCCAAGCAGCATCGGCTGGCCGCTGGGCTGCGGGCTGCGGGCTTCGGCGTGCGCCGATCCGAAGGGACCTATTTCGTGTGCGCGGACGTCCGGCCACTCGGATACGCCGACGGCTTGCGGCTATGCCGCGAGTTGCCCGCTCGAGCCGGTGTGGTGGCGGTGCCGGTACAGGTTTTCGTCGACGATCCGAGGTCGTGGCGGCACTTGGTCCGCTTCGCGTTCTGCAAGCGCGAAGGCGTGATCGACGAGGCGATTGATCGCCTGGCGTCGGCCCGCTGGTGACCGCACGGAGCCGAGGAATACGGAGATTACGCAAAGTGGTCACAGTGTGTAGTATTAGTGCACGACTATCCGGACAAGGCCGGATCGGGCGGATTGGTTGAGGGGGAACCGGTGGCCGCCAACCCCGAGGCAGGTGGCGCGAGATACGCGCTCCACGGGGTTATGCGCGCGCTGCTGCGGGCCGTCGTCATCAGTGGCCTGGTCGCGGTGGGCTGGTTACTGGGATCGGGACTCAGCCACGCCGACGAGGACCCGGGGTGGCCCGGTGTCGGGCAGATTCACCTGGTAGACGCCGGCTCCGATGCCGATCCCGGCGCGGGCATCGTTGGGCGCCCCACGACCGGATCGATCGTCGACCGCGTTCTTTCCGACGCCCCTGCGCCACGACTTGCTGCCCCGCCCATCAAAAAGATCGGCATCCTGCGCCCCGTCGTGCACGCAGTCGGCAGTCTCAAGCCGGTGACCGCTGTCCTGACGCCGCTGCCCCGGACGCTATCCGCGCCCGCACCGCACAGTGCCGCAGTGCGCACCACAGCTGCCCCGGCCGCGACAGTCGCGCCGATGTCACCACCCGCGCCCGCCATCACACCGCCGGTCGCTGCGCCAGCTTCTGCCCTGACGCCGGTTCGACATGTCGCACCCGCCGCCGTGCTCCCCCCCAAAACCGTGGCTGCTGCGCAATCCGCACCCACTCAACCACCGCTGGGCGCAGCTCCGGTGGATCCGGCACCCCCCAGCCCATTAGGAACCACGTCGTCGATGTGCATTATCGGCACGACGTCGGGTGGTCCTAGTACCAAAAATGCGTCTGATTTCGCGCTGCATGACAGCGGGGCGACGGGAAACCTTGCCCAGTCGGATGATCCGCTGCTGCTCAGCGGTAGCGATCTGCCGCGGTCGCTTGCTGTGAAGCCGTCCACCTCACCGGACTGATCTCGCGATAACCGGGTGGGTCGCCGCTACCGGCGACCGGTCCCGCGGACCGGTTTTGCCGTGCGCACATCGGCTTGACCCTGCCGCCAGGAACCCCCGATCTGTCCGAC
>DATFDO010000036.1:0-5281 GCA_035252045.1 Pseudonocardiaceae bacterium | reverse complement strand
GGCTTCGCGCATACGCAGGGCGAGCTCGAGCGGCTGGCCCTCGCGGGACTGGCTGAAAGCCCCGTCCATCAGGTGCTCATCGAGGAGAGCGTGCTCGGTTGGAAGGAATACGAGCTCGAGCTGATGCGCGACCACCGGGACAACGTGGTGGTGGTGTGCTCGATCGAGAACGTTGACCCGATGGGCGTGCACACCGGGGACTCGGTGACCGTCGCCCCGGCGCTGACCCTCACCGATCGCGAATACCAGCACATGCGCGACGTCGGCATCGCGGTGCTGCGCGAAGTCGGGGTCGACACCGGCGGATGCAACATCCAGTTCGCGGTGCATCCGGCGACCGGCCGGCTGGTTGTGATCGAAATGAACCCGCGGGTCTCCCGATCCAGCGCGCTGGCGTCCAAGGCCACCGGTTTCCCCATCGCCAAGATCGCTGCGAAGCTCGCCATCGGCTACACCCTCGACGAGATCACCAACGACATCACCGGCGAGACACCGGCCAGCTTCGAGCCCACCCTGGACTACATCGTGGTCAAGGTGCCCCGGTTCGCGTTCGAGAAGTTTCCCGGCGCGGACCCCACGCTCACCACCACGATGAAGTCCGTCGGTGAGGCCATGGCGCTGGGCCGCTGTTTCCCCGAGGCGCTGGGCAAGGCGCTGCGGTCTATGGAGACTCCCGCCGTCGGCTTCTGGACCAAGCCCGACCCTCCCGATGCCACCCTGGATTCGCAGCTGTCGGCGTTGGCGGTGCCCCATGACGGGCGGCTTTACACCGTGGAGCGAGCCCTGCGGCTGGGCGCCACCGTCGCACAGGTAGCGCGCGTTTCGGGTATCGATCCGTGGTTCGTCGACCAGATCGCCAGTCTGACCCAGCTTCGGGCGGAGCTCCTTGCGGCGCCGGAACTGGACGAGCCCCTGTTGCGCCGCGCCAAGCGCGCCGGCATCTCCGACCGGCAGCTGGCCGCGCTACGCGGTGACCTCGCCGAGCCGCAGGTCGCCGCGTTGCGACACCGGTTGGGTGTGCGGCCGGTCTACAAGACCGTCGACACCTGTGCCGCCGAGTTCGCCGCCCGTACCCCGTATCACTACTCCGCCTACGAAAGCGATCCGCAGGCCGAGACCGAGGTCAGCGAGCAGCGGGACCGACCCAAGGTGATCATCTTAGGTTCGGGCCCGAACCGGATCGGTCAGGGCATCGAGTTCGACTACTCGTGCGTGCACGCCGCGATGGCGCTGAGCGACGTCGGTTTCGAGACTGTGATGGTCAACTGCAACCCGGAGACGGTGTCCACCGACTACGACACCGCCGACCGGCTCTACTTCGAGCCGCTGACCTTCGAAGACGTCATGGAGGTCGTGCACGCCGAGCGCACGTCGGGGACCGTGGCGGGGGTGATCGTGCAGCTGGGCGGGCAGACCCCGCTCGGTCTGGCGCGGCGGCTGGCCGACGCGGGTGTCCAGGTGGTGGGCACCTCGCCGGCGGCGATCCATCTCGCCGAAGACCGCGGGTCGTTCGGAGCGGTCCTGGAGCGGGCCGGGTTGCCCGCCCCGGCCTACGGGACCGCCACCTCGTTCGCGGAGGCCCGCAAGATCGCCGACGAGATCGGTTACCCGGTGCTGGTGCGCCCGTCCTACGTGCTGGGTGGTCGCGGCATGGAGATTGTCTACGACGAGCAGACCCTCGCGGGTTACATCGCCCGGGCCACCGAGATCACCCCCGAGCACCCGGTCCTGGTGGACCGCTTCCTCGACGATGCCATCGAGATCGACGTCGACGCACTCTGCGACGGCAGCGAGGTCTACCTCGGCGGGATCATGGAACACATCGAGGAGGCCGGGGTGCATTCCGGGGACTCCTCTTGCGCGCTGCCACCGATCACGCTCGGGGAATCCGACCTGGCCGCGGTGCGGTCTTCCACCGAGGCGATCGCCCGCGGGATAGGCGTGCGCGGCCTGCTCAACGTGCAGTACGCCCTGAAAGACGACGTGCTCTACGTCCTGGAGGCCAACCCTCGGGCCAGCCGCACCGCGCCGTTCGTCTCCAAGGTCACTGCGGTGCCGCTGGCCAAGGCCGCCGCCCGCATCATGCTCGGCGCCGGCATCGCCACACTGCGCGCCGAGGGATTGCTGCTGGCGCACGGCGACGGGGGAGATCTGCCGGTCGATGCGCCGGTGGCGGTCAAGGAAGCAGTGTTGCCCTTCCACCGGTTCAGCACCCCGGAGGGTCACGGGGTGGACTCGCTGCTCGGGCCGGAGATGAAATCCACCGGCGAGGTGATGGGCATCGACGTCGCGTTCGGCCAGGCCTTCGCGAAGTCCCAGGCCGCCGCCTACGGCTCGCTGCCCACGTCGGGTCGGGTGTTCGTGTCGGTGGCCAACCGGGACAAGCGAGCCATGGTGTTTCCCGCCAAGCAGCTGGCTGACCTGGGCTTCGAGGTGCTCGCCACCCGAGGAACGGCCAACATGCTGCGTCGCAACGGTATCCCCTGCACCGTGGTGCGCAAGCACTTCGAAGGTCCGGACAACATCGTGGACCTGATCAACGCCGGACAGGTCGACATGATCATAAATACTCCCTACGGCAATCCGGGACCCCGGGTGGACGGCTACGAGATCCGCACTGCCGCGGTAGCCCGCGGCATCCCCTGCGTCACCACCGTCCAGGGCGCCGCCGCCGCCGTCCAGGGCGTCGAAGCCCTCATCCACAACACCCTCACCGTCCGCCCCCTCCAATCCCTGCACACGGCACTTCGCGATGCCCCCCGTTGAACCCGGATTCGGGGCACGGTTGACGAGCGTCGTGGCGCTGAGAGGGCCGTTGTGCGTGGGGATTGATCCGCACCCCGAACTGCTGCACCAGTGGGAGTGCGGCGACGATGTGGCTGGGGTGGAGAGGTTCGCGCTGGGCGCGGTGGAGGCCCTGGCGCCGGTGGTAGCGGTGCTCAAACCGCAGTCGGCGTTTTTCGAGCGGTATGGGGCGCGGGGCGTCGCGGTGCTGGAGCGCGTGCTGGTGGCGGCTCGGGAGGGGGGCGTGCTGGTGCTGCTCGACGTCAAACGGGGCGACATCGGCTCCACCATGGCCGGGTACGCCGCGGCATATCTCAGCGACGGGGCGCCGCTGGCCGTCGACGCGATCACCGTGTCGCCCTACCTCGGAATCGGTGCGCTCGATCCCGCGTTCGAGCTGGCTGATGCCACCGGGCGGGGGGTATTCGTGCTGGCATTGACCTCCAATCCAGAGGGTGTGGCCGTGCAGGCCGCGGTGACCGGGACTGGCGTCACGGTCGCGCAGTCCGTGGTGGACGCCGTCGCCGCCCGCAACGCCGGCCGGCGTCCCGTCGGTGACGTCGGGGTGGTGATCGGGGCTACCGCAACGGCGCAGACGCTGCGCCTGGACGGGCTCAACGGGCCGATACTGGCTCCGGGAATCGGTGCGCAAGGCGCCCGGGTGCGCGATCTGCGCGACGTCTTCGGTACCGCGGCCCCGCACGTTGTGCCGTCGATCTCCCGCGAGCTGCTGGCGCATGGCCCGCAGCCGGAGTCCTTGCGGCGCGCCGCGCAGCGGATCGCCGGCGAGGCCGCGAGCCTGCTCCATCCAGGTTGCGGCAGGTCGGCCGGAATACCCCCGGGTTAAGCGGCGGGTCGCCAGGGGGATACGGTCGCCGCACTAATCTAGAAATATCCCTCAAGCACTAGCAATCGACGGAGGAGACCGTGGCCCTTCCCGAGCTGACCGAGGAGCAGCGGGCCGCTGCGCTGGAGAAGGCGGCCGCCGCCCGACGTGCCAGGGCCGAGCTCAAGGAGCGCCTCAAGCGCGGCGGGACCAACCTCAAGGAAGTCCTCGCCAAGTCCGACAGTGACGACATCCTGGGCAAGATGAAGGTCTCGGCCCTACTCGAGGCCTTGCCAGGCGTGGGCAAGGTCCGCGCTCAGCAGATCATGGAGCGGCTGGAGATCGCCACCAGCCGGCGGTTGCGCGGGCTCGGTGAACGCCAGCGCAAGGCACTGCTCAGCGAGTTCGGCCCAGAATAAGCAGCCGAGTCAATCGGTTCGGAATCGGCACGCCAGTGATCAACGTGTGCTGCGACGGTGTGTGAGCCGGGGTCCAGTGAGGCTGCTGGGCCCCGGCTCACCGTCGTCTCAGGTCCTTCCGGGGTCGGGAAGTCGAGTGTGGTCGCTGAAATCCTGCGCCGCTGGCCAGAGTTGTTCGTCAGCGTCTCGGTCACCACTCGACCACGCCGGACCGACGAACGCCCCGGCGAGCATTACCACTATGTGGATCGCTCCACTTTTGCGCACATGATCGAATGCGGCGAGTTTCTCGAGTATGCCGAGTACGCCGGTAACTACTACGGCACTCCCGCCAGCCCGGTGCGCCAGGCGCTGGCCGCCGGTCGATCCACCTTGCTGGAGATCGAGGTGCAGGGCGCCCGGCAGATCCGGGCCGCGATGCCCGACGCGTTGCTGGTGATGTTGGTGCCGCCCTCGTGGGAGGTGCTGGACGGCCGGCTGTCCGACCGTGGCACCGAAGATCCGGCGGTGCGCAAGCGCCGATTGCGAGTGGCCCGCGAAGAGCTGGCCGCAGCCGGCGAATTCGATGCGACAGTGGTCAACGACGACGTGCAGCGCGCCGCTGAGGAGTTGATATCCTTGATGCTCGGCACTCCTCGCTGAGCAGTCCTACCCCGCCCCTCTGCACCGGCATTCCCAATACGGAGATAAAGAGTTGAGCATCCCCACCGAATTGGACGCTTTGAACGCGTCCTCGGCTGCTGCCCCTGAGGGCATCACCAACCCCCCGATCGACGACCTGCTGACCAAGGTCAGCTCCAAGTACGCCTTGGTGATCTTCGGGGCGAAACGAGCCCGCCAGATCAACGACTACTACGCCCAGCTCGGCGAGGGCCTGCTGGAGTACGTCGGACCGTTGGTGGAGCCAGGACCCCGGGAAAAGCCACTTTCGATCGCCCTGCGCGAGATCCACGCCGGGTTGCTCGAGCACACTGAGGGCCAGTGACCCAGGCCGGGCCCGCCCGGCCGGACATATCCCGGCGGATCGTGCTCGGCATCGGCGGCGGCATCGCCGCCTACAAGGTATGCGAGGTGCTCCGCCGCCTCTCCGAGGCGGGGCACCGTGTTCGGGTTGTGCCTACTGAGGCAGCGCTGAAGTTCGTCGGCGCACCCACCTGGGAGGCGTTGTCCGGCTCGCCGGTACGCCACGACGTGTTCGCCGATGTTTCCGAGGTGCCCCACGTACGGCTGGGGCAAACCACCGATCTGGTGG